>DATLLN010000310.1:0-2169 GCA_035537835.1 Gaiellales bacterium | reverse complement strand
AGCCGGCGACCGCGCGCCTGGAGGGGCCGGCGTACCTGCTCGACAGCTATGTCCGCGGCCACTTCGGGCACGCCCTCACCGACCAGGTCGGTCACTTCTGGGGCTGGCGGGTGGCCCTCGAACGGCATCCGGACCTCCGGGCGCTGGTGTTCACCAAGCCGGGCACCAGCCTGGCGACGTGGGAGCTGGACCTGCTCGCCGCCGGTGGTGTCGACGCCGACCGCGTCGTGGTCGCCCACGAGCCGACGGCGGTCGACACGCTCGTCGGGTCGTCGCCGCTGTTCGGGATGCCGGCCTACGTGCACCCGACGATCGCGACGACGTACGCCGAGGTGGGCACCCGCCTCGCCGGTCGCGCCACTGCTGACGGATCGTCGCCACGGCGATTGTTCTGCTCCCGCCGGCCGGGGAAGCGTTCGTGCCACAACGCCGCGGAGGTCGAGTCGCTCTTCGCGGCGCACGGGTTCACGGTCGTGTTCCCGGAGGACCACCCGCTCGCGGAACAGGTGCGGATGGTGCGCGAGGCCGACGTGGTCGCGGGCTTCGCGGGCAGCGGGATGTTCCAGATCGCCTTCGCGGGCGGCCCCAAGCACGTGATCCTCGTGGGTTCGGAGTCCTACACCGCCAGCAACGAGTACCTGATCTCCTCGGTCGTGGGCCATCGCCTCGACCTGGTGCTGTGCCGACCGGACGTCCCCCGGACCAAGCGGCGCTTCGACAACCGCTCCTACCAGTCCGACTTCACCTACGACGACGCCCGCGAGGGCGTCTTCCTGCGCGAGGCGCTCGCCACGCTGTGAGACCCGGGGGAACAACCGGAGACAACCCTCGGTTGCGGCCAGACGTGACGCACACCGGCATCGAACGCTCGGCGGTCGGCCTGCGCTCCGAGCGTGGCCCGATCCTGCTCTCGGTGATGCTGGCCACCGGACTGGTCGCGATCGACTCCACGATCCTCGCGACGGCCGTGCCGTCGGTGGTCGAGGACCTCGGCGGGTTCTCGCAGTTCCCGTGGCTGTTCTCGATCTACCTGCTGGCGCAGGCGGTGACGGTGCCGCTCTACGGGAAGTTCGCCGACCAGGTCGGCCGCAAGCCGATGATGATGCTCGGCATCTCGATCTTCCTGGTCGCCTCGATCCTCTGCGGCTTCGCCTGGTCGATGGTGTCGCTGATCGTCTTCCGCGCGGTGCAGGGCCTGGGCGCGGGCGCGGTGCTGCCCATGGGCCAGACGATCATCGGGGACGTCTACTCGGTCGCCGAGCGCGCGCGGGTGACCGGCTACGTCGCGGGTGTCTGGGCCGCGTCGTCGGTCATCGGGCCGACCCTCGGCGGGATCTTCTCCGACTACGTCTCCTGGCGCTGGATCTTCTTCGTCAACATCCCCGTCGCGATCGCGGCGATGCTCGTGCTGCACCGCAGCTTCCACGAGTCCGTGGAGCGCAAGCGGCACCAGATCGACTTCACCGGCGCCGTCCTGCTCGCCGTCGGGGCGTCGCTGCTGATCCTCGGGCTGCTCGAGGGCGGGGTGGCCTGGGCCTGGACCTCGGCCGCGAGCATCGCCGTGCTGTCGGTGTCCGTCGTGCTGCTGCTGGTCTTCGGGTACGTCGAGTCCCGCGCCGCCGAGCCCATCCTGCCGCTGTGGGTCTTCCGCCGCCGGATGCTGAACGGCGCGAACGCCACGTCGCTGTGCGTGGGCGTGATCCTGATCGGCCTCACGTCGTACGTCCCGCTGTACGCCCAGGGCGTGCTCGGCCACGGCGCCGTGGTCGCGGGCTTCGCCGTCGCCGCCCTGACGCTCGGCTGGCCGATCGCCGCGTCACTCTCGGGGCGCGTGTACCTGCGGGTCGGGTTCCGCGACTGCGCCCTGTTCGGCAGCCTGTTCGCCATCTCCGGCTCCGCCATCCTCCTGACGGTCACCCCGGACAGCTCGGTGTGGCGGCTCGCCTTCGCCTGCTGGGTGATCGGGCTCGGCATGGGCTTCATCGCCTCGCCCGTGCTGATCGCCGCGCAGTCCTCCGCCGACTGGCAGACCCGGGGCCTGGTCACCGGCACCAACTTGTTCGCCCGCTCGGTCGGCAGCGCGGTCGGCGTCGCCGTGTTCGGCGCGATCGCCAACGCCGCGGTCTCCCGGCACGACGAAGGCGGGCACGACCTGGAGCACCTCCCGAC
>DATLLN010000309.1:0-2080 GCA_035537835.1 Gaiellales bacterium | reverse complement strand
AACCAGTCGTGGAAGTCGCGCTGCAACAGCGATCGCTGGCGCCGCAATCCACTGAGCGACGACGGGCACTACTTCACCACCGGTGCCCAGCTCGACTTCGACACCCGCAACGATCGCGAGCGCAGCACCACCGGTTGGCTCCTGCGGGCGCGCTACGAGCACAGTACCAGTGACGATGTGGCTCCCGTCGCCCTCCCGGAGGCGGTGCGCCCGCCGATCCCGACCGGCGGCGGGTACGCCTTCGACCGACTCACCCTGGACCTCCGGCGCTACTCGCGGCTGACTCCCAACCTGCGGGTGAACGCCCGGCTTCGCGCGGATGGCTGGCTCGCCGGCGACCGCCTGCCGATGCAGCGCCGGGTCTCGCTCGGCGGCACCGATCTGCTCCCAGGCTACGGATTCCGCGCCTTCACGTGCGCTCCGCGCGGCTTCGTGGACCCGTCGGATCCGGCGCTCTGCGACCGCTCGATGGTTGCCCAGGTGGAGGTGCGGACCCGGCTCAGCCTCAACCTGGGGCGGCGCCTCCGGGACCGGGTGGACGGGACCGCCGGGCGGTTCATCGGGATCGAGGAAGCCGATCTGGTGATCCTCGGCGACGCCGGCAAGGCCTGGCTCGCGGGTGACGGGCCCGGCCAGGTGCCGGTCAACCGAATCCCCTCCCTCCACGAGTGGAAGACCGACGTGGGGGTCGGTCTCGATGCCGGCGAGATCGGCGCCTACCTGGCCAAAAGCCTGAGCCAGGGCGAGCCGGTGCGGTTCATCGTCCGCCTCCAACGTCGGTTCTAAGTGCAAGCCATTTCACCTTTTCGCTGCCGCCGGGTGGTCCGGTTATTGCTTGCCTGTGCCCTGTTCCTTGGCATAGGCATCGGCCGGTCGCAACCTGCCGCCGCGCAGGCGGTTCCGGCCGTACGGCTGTCCGTCCGCCTGGGGGCGGATTCGGCCCCTTCCGGGTCGCGGCCGCCCATCGTCCGGTCGGAGAACCTGCTGAGCGACGGCCGCTGGTTGTCGGCCCTCCGTTCGGGGCTCCCGGTGCGGCTGCACTACCGGGTAGAGGTGTGGCGGTCTCGCGGCGGGTGGTTCGATGCGTTCGAACGACAAGCGGAATGGGACGTCGTGCTGCGGCACGAACCCCTGCTGGACCAGTACACCGTGCTCACGATTTTCAGCGGACGGGTGCGGGAGCGGCGGTACGCCACGCTGGACGCGCTGACGGCGGCGCTGGCGTTCGCCTACCAGATCAGCGTGCGCCCCGCGGTGGCCGGACGGTACTACTACACCGCGTCGATGGAGATCTCGACGCTGTCGGACTCCGATCTCGACGAGCTGCAGCGCTTTCTGGAAGGCGACCTGGGCGAGGTGGCCCAAGGTGAGGAAGGGGTGGGCGACGCGCTCGGACGCGGCGCGACACGATTTCTGCTTCGCTTGGCGGGACTGCCGAGCCTCCGGTTGGAGGTCCGGAGTACGACGTTCGAAGTTCACTGACCACCTGAGGAACCTCAATGCCGTCGGCCGCCGCGCTCGTGACCCTGCCCCTCGCCATCCGTGCGCGACTGCGGGATCAGTGGCTCTCGGCCGACGAGATCCGCGCACGCCGGGTCGAGCGGCTGCGCCGGCTCGCGATGGTGGCGGTGACGACGCCCTACTGGGCCGACGTGTTCGACCACGCCGGTGTCCGGCCGGAGAGCCTCGACGACGGCGAGGATTTCGCCCGGCTCCCCATTCTCGAAAAGGCGACGATCAAGGCACGGGTGGCCGATATGCTCAGCCAGCCCGAGAGCGGGCTGTTCCGGATGGACAGCTCGGGCAGCACCGGCCGGCCGGTCATCGTCTACCGCAGCGAGAGCGAGCAGGCCGAGGTGTCGGCGCTGCACGCGCGCATTCACCGGACGTTCGGCCGCCACCCGTTGGACCGCCAGGTCAGCATCGGGTCGGGCAAGGCGGCGGCGCCCAAGGGCCCGATCGCGATGCTGCGCCACGCGGGACTCTTGCCCGCCATGCATCGATTCTCGAGCTTCGACCCGCTCGCGCGCCAGGTCGAAATCCTGCGCCGGATCCGGCCGGACGTCCTCAGCGGCTACTC
>DATLLN010000308.1:0-13668 GCA_035537835.1 Gaiellales bacterium | reverse complement strand
GGGGGCCGATCGAGGCGATCGAGCAGATCATCCGCGCGGATCCCGGCACGAACTAGGGCCGAGGTGGGGGCGGGTCGCCGACCTCCGGCTCGTCGCGCCCGCGGCGGGTCTGCCGCCACGGCCGGAACTCGCGGAAGTTGGGGCCGACCAGCCGCCACGCCGTCACCAGGCCGGCGACGACGACGATCGCGATCACGATCCAGATCAATGCGCTCATTGACCGTGCATACCCGTGGCCGGCCCGGACGAACCCACCGTCGGGGTTTCGGCCGGCGCGGCGAGGGCACCGGACATGCATGACCGCGCCGCACGGGCGGAGTCTCCAATCGCTGCGGCAGGAGGCGGCCGGGTGTCGGCGGTGCGATCTGTGGCAGAGCGCCACGCAGACCGTGTTCGGCGAGGGTCCGAGAGGCGCCGAAGTGGTGATGGTCGGCGACCCGCCCCCACCTCGGCCCTAGTTCGTCCCGGGATCCGCGCGGATGATCTGCTCGATCGCCTCGATCGGCCCCCAGGCGCCCTCCTGGCGGTTGCTCAGCAGGGCGAACGTGACATCGGAGCGGGGCCAGTGCGAGAGCACGCCGCTGACGCCGACGTTGATGCCCTCCTTCCACCAGCTGACCACGTCGCCGCCCGCGTCGACCTCGAACTCGAAGCCGAAGCCGGTGCGGTGCATGCCTCCGGGCATGGCTTTGTAGTCCTCCTTGGGCTCTAGCATCGCCGCCGTCGACTCCGGCCCCAGCAGCCGCCCGTCGCGCAGCGCGCGGTGAAACGCGGTCAGGTCAGCCGCCGTCACGTGCGCACCGCCATCCGGCGACCCGACCGGCGGATAGCTGTAGATGCCGCGCCGCCAGCCGACCACGGCTCCGGCGTCGTCGGTCACCGGGTCTGCGCCCTCGGCGACGTCCGGCTCGATCCGGTCCATCCGGAAGAAGCCTGAGCGCTCCATGCCTGCCGGCCCGAACACGTGACGCATCACGTACTCACGGTAGGGCATGCCCGACGCACGCTCCACCATCAGGCCGAGCAGCACGTACGAGCAGTTGCAGTAGCGGGTGCCCTCGCCGGGCGCGAATTTCGGCTCGTTGTACGCACACTGGGGCAGGAAGTCGGCGGTCTCGGCGAGCGAGTAGTTCGGCCGCTCGACGAACAGCGTCTCGTACTCCACGCCGTCCTCCTCGACGGCGTCGTCGCCGATGCCGGAGGTGTGGGTGAGCAGGTGGTAGGGCGTCACCTCGGGAGCCACACGGGTGTCCTCGAGGCCCAGGTAGCCGACGACCGAGCTGTCCAGGGCGAACGCGCCGGCCTCGACCTGCTGGAGCACCGCGACCGCCGTGAACACCTTCGTGATCGACGCGGTGTCGAACCGGTGCTCGGGCCGGCACGGCATCTCCCACGTCCGGCTGGCCAGCCCGTAGCCGCGCTCGAGCAGCACCTTTCCGGACTGCTCGACGCGGATCACGCCGGAGAACTCGTCCTCGTCGGCGCCCTGCTGGAGATGGTGGTCGATGGCCTCGGCGTCCATCGCATCAGCCTACCGGCGTAGGATCGGATCCATGGGGCATCTGATCGACCCGGACGACTGCGTGCTGGCCGTGATCGACGTCCAGCCGGGGTTTCTGGCCCGGGTGGACGACGGCGACGACATCGTCCAGCGCATCGCGTTTCTCGCCCTGGGTGCGCAGTTCTGCGCGATCCCGGTGATCGCCACGGTCGAGTCGCCGGAGACCTGGGGGCCGCTCGATCCCCGGCTCGCCGGGTACACGGCTGTTCGCAAGGAGGTGTTCGGCCTGGCGGACGATCCGCTGGCCGGCGCCGCCGTCCGCGACACCGGTCGCGGGACGGTGGTGCTGACGGGCCTTGAGACCGACGTCTGCGTCGCCCACTCGGCGCTCGGGCTGCTCGACTCGGGCCACCGCGTGGTGGTCGTCGAGGACGCCGTCGGCTCACCGGGCGCCGCGCATGGCGCCGGCCTCGAGCGGATGCGGCGCGCGGGAGTCGTGTCCGTGGTCACCAAGCAGCTGCACTACGAGTGGATGCGCACGGTCGCCCGATCGCGCGCATTCACCGACGCGCATCCCGGGCTGGCCGAGCCGCCGGGCGTGCAGCTGTAGCACCGGTTTGCGCGCCGACGGCACGATCGCCTAACGTGGCGTCGGCCGTGCACACCCCATGCAACAAAGGGGTCTGACCCCGTTGTTGCGCCGACCGAAGGACATGCCGGTGGACGACGAACGAGCAGGCGAGCTACTCAGGGCGGAACGCCAGCGGATCACGGACGAGCTCGCGGGGCTCGGCATCGAGCCCGCCGACGAGCTGTCCACGACCGACCTGGCGGACGACGCCTCCGACCTGTACCAGGAGGAGCTCGACGCCGGCCGGATGGAGGAGTTGCGGAACCAGCTGGCCGCCGTCGAGCGCGCCGAGCAGCGGCTCAGCGAGGGCAGCTACGGCGTGTCGATCGAGAGCGGCCAGCCGATTCCCGACGCGCGGCTCGAAGCCGTCCCCACCGCGGAGCGCACCGTCGAGGAGGAGGAGCGCCGCGAGCGCGGCCTGTAGATCGTCTAGGCGGACAGCGGTTGGTCGCGCCGCCGCCACAGGGTCATCGCGCCGAGCGTGATCCCGGAGCCGAGCAGCGCCGCCGCGGCCACCGTCCCGACGTCGTTCCACGACGAGCCGTTCGATGACTGCTGGACGCTCGGGCCCGGAAGCTGGGCGGACGTCTGACCGTGGTGCGCCGAGGGGAGCACCGACTGCTCCGTCGCGGGCTGGGTCGCCGCCTGGCTGTGATGCCCCGCTGGGAGCACCGGGTGATCCGTCTTGGGCTGGGCGGCCATCGCCGGCGCGGCGAGCGCGAGCGCAATCGTTGCGACCACGGCCGCCTGCGCGATGCGAGCTGATGTGAGCGAATACGACATGGTTGTCTCCCTGGAAGATGGGGAATCCTGCTGCAAGGGTGACGGCAGCGGGCGGCGGGATCTTCCCGTCGGGCCGATCGTGGTGGCGATCGCGGTGATGACGTTCTGGGGCGCGACCCCGGTGCTCACCCGAATCGCCGTGCGCGACTTCGATCCGCTGACGGTCGCCGTCCTCCGCACCTCGATGGCCGGCCTGTTGGGGGGCGCGGTGCTGGCCGCCACCCGGCAGGCGCTCCCGGCATCGCCGGGCGGGCGCAGGCTGCTGCTGGTGTCCGCGCTCTCCGGCTTCGTCCTGTTCCCGCTGCTCTTCACGTTCGGCCAGCAGCGGACGTCCGCCATGCACGGCGGCATGATCCTCGCCTCGCTGCCGATCTTCACCGGTGCGTACGCGGCGCTTCTGGCGCGGCGCCGCCCGGTGCGGGGATGGGTGATCGGGTCGGCCGTCGCGCTGGCCGGCGAGGTCGCGCTGGTCGCGTTCCGGGCGGGCGGGGGCGGCGCGCACACCAGCCTGTCCGGCGACCTGTTGATCGCCGTGTCGGTGCTGGTCGTGGCCCTCGGCTACGTGGCCGGCGCGCGGCTCGGACAGACCGGGTACGACAGCCTGGCCACCACCTTCTGGGGCGTCGCCATCGGCCTGATCGTGATCGCACCCGTTGTGGTCGGCGACCTCGCCGCCGACGGGATCCCTCACGCCGACCCCGGGCCATGGGCGGCTGTCATCTTCCTTGCCACGGTGACGTCGATCGTCGGCTACGTCGGGTGGTACTGGGCGCTGGCGCACGGCGGCATCGCCAGGATTGCCACCATCCAGTTCCTGCAGCCCTTCTCGGGGCTCGTGCTGGCAGCCCTGCTGCTGGGCGAGGACTTCACCGCGCCGCTGATCGCTGCGTCGGCCGCCATCCTGGCCGGCGTCACCATCGCCCAGAGGGCTCGCTGACGATCAGCCGTCCAGCTCGGCCAGCTGGGCCTGGGCGTCGTCGCGCGCACCGCGCGCCTTGCCGGCCACCCGCTCGGCCTTCTCCAGCGCCGCCCGGGCCTGATCGGCGTCGCGCTCCGCCTCCGCCAGCTGCTTCTCTGCGGCGGCCAGCCGGTCGCGGGCCTTCGCCGCCGCCTGCTCGTGCCGTTCGCGTTCACGCGCCGCCGCCCGTTCGGCAGCGGCGGCCTTGCGCGCGTCGGCCGGCGATGCCTTCGCGGCCGGCTTCTTCGACGGCGCAGGCTTGCGGCTGGGAGCGGGCGACGGGGCGAACACCGCGAGGTCGGTGAACCCGGTCGCGCGGCCCTCCTTGACCAGCACGCCGCGCTCGACCTCGGAGCCGACATCCGGATCGAGTGCGGCCAGGTGGAGCGTGTCGCGCACCCGGTCGAGCGTCGCCCGTGAGGCCAACTTCGCGTGGGTGGCGATCTCCTCGGCGTTGCGCATCGCGCGGTCGAGCGCACGGCGCTCGGCATCCATCGCCTCGCGCAGGTCGCCGCCGCCACCGCCGCCCAGCTGGATGTCGCGCAGCCGCCCGCCGGCGGCCAGCAGCTCCCCGAGAACCCCCGGCTCGGCGCGGGCGAGGCGGTTGACGATCCACGCTGGATTGGACGGCTTGCGGAGCGCCTTCACATGGTCGGCCTGCTCCCGCCGCCCATCGCTGCGCAGCCGGCGCGCGGTCGCGTCGCGGGCGGGGATGAACTCGTCCAGATCGAGGCCGTACAGCCGCTCGACATCCTCCTGCGGAGGCTCCGCCATGCCGGGAGACTAGAGCAGCCGGAGGGCGACGATGGCGATGTCGTCGGCCCGCGTGCGCAGGTCGGCCGCCGTGCGCGCGAGGCGGTCGATCGCCCCGTTCAGGTCGGCCCCGGCGTCCGACACGGCCGCTGCCACGGCCTGCTCGTAGCCGCCCTCGGTCGGCCACGCCTCGGTGACGCCGTCGGTGACCAGGACGATCGTGTCGCCCGGCTGGAGCGTCGTCCGCCCCACGTCGATCGGCTTCGGCCGGTCGAGCCCGAGCAGCGTGCCCGCCGGCTCGTGCCGCTCGAACAGCCCCGAGGCGCGCACGACCAGCGCCGGAGGATGGCCGGCGCGCGCCAGTTCGACATCGTGTCCCGCGCCGTTCGGGGTGACCGCGGCGAGGATCAGGGTGGCGAAGTGGCGCTCGCCCGGGCCGGCCGTCTCCCGCAACGCCTCGGACGCCAGCAGCACGGTCTCGGCCAGCGTGTCACCGCGGAGCGCCGAGGAGCGGATCGTGTAGCGCAGGGCGGCCGTCAGCGCCGCGGCCGGCGGGCCCTTGCCGGCGACGTCACCGACGGCGATCACCCAGTGGTTGTCGCCCACGGCGACGACGTCGTAGAAATCGCCGCCGACCATCGTCCCCTCCACCGCCGGCCGGTAGGTGGCGGCCACCTCGGCGCCGGCGATCTCGGGCAGCCGCGTGGGCAGCAGCGATCGCTGCAGCTCGACGGCGGTCGACCGCTCGGTCTCGCCCAGCCGCGAGTCGCGGATCGCCTGGGCCGCACGTTCGGCCACGAATTCGAGCAGCCGCAGGTCGGCGCCGCTGAACCGGTGCATGCTGTTGCTGGAGACGTGGAGCACGCCGATCACCTCGCCCCCGGCGATCAGGGGCACGCCAGCGATCGAGCCGCCGGCCCGGGACAGGTAGCTGCTGACCACGTCGATCTGGGAGAGGTCGCCGACGACCCATGGCCGGCGGGTGGCGGCCACCCGGCCCGCGAACCCGGCGCCCAGCGGGACGTGCACCTCCGCGGCGTCGGCGGGGTCGACGTTGTACGACGCCCGCACCCGCAGCACACCGTCCTCGAGCAGGAGCAGCACCGCCCGGTCCGCCTCGAAGGTCGCAGCCACACGCTCCACCAGTCCGCTCAGCAGGGCGTCCAGGTCGCGCTGCGGGAGGGCGGCCTCGACGATCTGGCGGAGCGTTCGCTCGCGCTGGTGTGCCTCCGCGGTGCGGCGCTCGAGCTCGGCCCGTTCGGTCACGTCCACGGCGAACCCGAACACCTCGTGCACCTCGCCCCCACGATCCTCGAGCGGCCCCAGCGTGACCAGCAGGTCGAGCACGCTGCCGTCGCGCCGGCGATGGCGCATCGGCGCGTTGTGCAGCGCGGCGCCACGCAGTGCCGCGATTGCGTCGTCGGACATGATCCGGGTGCCCTGATCGTCGAACAGCGGCACCGGACGTCCCAGCGTCTCGGCGGCGGGCCAGCCGTACAGCCGTTCGGCGGCGGGGTTCCAGAGGGTCGTGACACCCCGGACGTCGAACGCAAAGACCGGCAGCGGCGAGGTCTCGACCAGCGTCTCCATCCGCTCGCGGCTCTCCTCGCTGGCCTCGAACAGGCGAGCGCGCTCGAGCGCCTCGGCGGCCTCGCGCGCGACCTCCAGGAAGAACACGAGCCGTTCGTCGCCCGCCGCGGCTCGATGCTCGAACGAGAACGTGATCACACCCAGGAGCTCACCGAACTCGAGCGGCAGGGCCACGATCGCCTCGATCGGCTCAGCGCCCCAGAATGCGTCGGAGGCGGGGAACCGGCGGCGGATCTCGTCGCGGCCGCGGACGACGACCAGCCGCCGCTCGAGCAGCGCCTGCGTGGCGACGATCGGCCGGTCCGCCGTGTAGATCTCGGGAGCCGGTCGCATCAGCTCTGCGGGAAGCCGGCTGACGGCCACGCGCCGTAGCGAGCCCGTCTCGCCGACCGGCGCCAGCACCGTGGCGGCCCGGGCCCCGCAGGCGGCCGCGCCCTCGTCCGCCACCGCACGGGCGACATCGGCCGTCGTCCGCGCCCCGGCCAGCGCACGCGAGAACGCGCCCAGCCGCAGCGACGCCTGCTCCGAGCGCTCGGCGGCATCGCGGGCGTGCTCCAGCTCGTCGAACGCCGATGACAGGCTGCGGCGCAGGCTGTCGAAGGCCACGCCGACGCCGAACGGCACGATCGTCCAGAGCAGCACGACCAGCGCGCCGCCCAGCACCGGCTCGCGCGCGGCGTGCTGGGCCACGATGACGACGAACAGCGCGCCGCCGATCAGCCCGACGGCAGCCCCCGACCAGCGGCCGGCGATGATCGCCACGACGATCGGCACCATCACGCCGGCGACGCCGGTGATGCCGTTCCACCCGTAGTTGCTGGCCACCCGCCAGAAGACGGCGAACCCCAGCTGGATTGCCGAGCCAAGCACGCACGCCAGCACGACGGTCGTCGTGGTGCGCTGCGACGCCCGGATCAGCGCCTCCGCCCGGGCCCGTGCTCGGGCCGAGACGCGCTGGTCGTGTCCGGCAGCCATACCCCGAGGCAGCATAGTCACCTTCGGCAACCGACGGTCAGCCGGCAGCCGTCACGGTCTCGTCAGGGGCGGACTCGTCGGCGATCCGCTTTGCGCGCTCTTCCAGCAGATCCCTGATCACCACCTGCAGCGTGCCAGCGATCGGGATCGCGACGAGCGCTCCGACGATGCCGAGCACCGAGGCGCCCGCGAGCACAGCGAGCAACACCACCAGCGACGGGATCTGGACGGTGTGGCGGTAGACGATCGGCTGGATGACGTGGTTCTCGATCTGCTGATACACCATGACCACGACAAAGACGATGATCGCAGCGGTGGTGCCCTGCGTGAAGTACGCCGTGGCGACCACGATGATCGACGCGAGCGTCGCGCCCACCAGCGGCACCAGGTCGCCGATGGCGACAACCACCCCCAGGGTGAGCGCGTAGGGCACGCCGAGCACCCAGACGGTGGCCGTCGCGACCACTCCGGCGATCACTGAGATGAAGAGGTTGCCGACGACGTAGCCGCCAACGCTGCGGTTGATGTGCGCCCCGATCTCCCTGGCCCGGTGGGCGCCCGCCGGCCGCATCTGGGAGAGCAGCACCTCGGTCATCCGTGGTAGCTCGAACAGGATGAATGCCGCCAGGAACAGCACCGTCACCGTCTCGGTGACCCCCGAGATCACCGAGCCGGCGGCGCCGAACGCCACCGTCGGCAGCTCGGACGCATGCTCCTTGGCCTTGTCGACAAGGTTGTACTCCTGGTCGAGACGGTGGATCAGCGGGTTCTTGGCAATGCGGTCGGCCGCGTGCGGCGCGTCGGCGACGATGTTGTCTACCTGGGTGACGAACGGGCCGACCAGCATGGCCAGCACCGCGAGCAGCCCGACCACGAACACGATGAACACCACGACCACCGCGGCGGGGCGGCGCATCCACCGCTCGGTGAACGCGACCAGCGGGTTCAGCACGATCGCCAGGAACAGGGCGATCCCGAACCACACGATCACGGTGCGCACGGTGTCGAGCAACGACACCACGATCGAGAACGCCAGGACGAGTGCGAGCACCTTCGCGACCGTGCGCGCCTGCACCTCCAGCATGATGCGCTGCGGCTGCGTCTCCATCGCCACCCGGCGGCGGGAGATCGGCGAGGTCACCGAGACGGTGGTCGGCGTGCCGGTGTCGTCCCTGGACTCGCTCACGTCGTCTCCTCCGGTGAGGTGCGCGACCCCAGTCGAATCCGGCGGCCGGGCCACCCGGCCGCGTAGCCGAACAGGGCAACGAGGGCCGGTACGAGCAGCGACCGGACGACGAACGTCTCGACCAGCACGCCGACGGCCATCACCAGCGCGAACTCGCGAAACGCCAGGACGGGCACGATCGCGAGCAGTGCGAAGCTCGCGGCCAGGGTCAGGCCGGCGGCGCGGATCGCCCGGGATGCCCTGGGCGCGGCCAGGGCGATCGCATCGGCGAGCGGTCGCCGCTCCGCTTCCCGCCACACGCTGCCGGTCACGAAGACGTTGTAGTCGGACCCCAGCGACACCAGCAGCACGCCGGTCGTGAACGGCACGAAGTAGGTCAGGCAATCCTCGCCCAGCTGCACCTGCAGGATCCAGACGGCGATGCCGAGCGTCGCGGCGACGGCCAGCAGGCTGGCCCCGACCAGCAGCAGGGGCGCCACCACCGATCGCAGGAAGATCATCAGCAGCACGAGGTTGGCCAGGATCACGACGGCCGCGATCCGGCCGCTGTCGCCCTTCAGCCGGTCGACCGTCTCGGCTGCCAGCGGCGTGTCGCCTGCGTAGCTGACATGCGCGCCGGACAGGCCGCTGCCGCTGAGCATCGAGGGCATGTCGGCCTGCAGCCGGTCGAGATCGTCGATGGCAGAGGCGGCGTGCGGGTCGGAGTCGAACGCGACCATGACGCGCACTGCGTCCCCGCTGCGCGACACGAACGGATCGGTGCCTGCGATCCGCGCCAGCGCGTTCGGCCCGAACACGGCGGCGACTCCCGGCTCGCGCAGCATGTCCCGCTCGAGCGCCGTCACCTGGTCGATCCGGCTGCCCAGCCCCGGCTGCTCGACCAGGATCTGGGTCGGCGCGATCATCCCGGGGGCAAAGCCCTTCGCCGCCGCATCGGCGGCCCGCCGCTCGACGGCCGACGACGGCAGCCCGTGGATCGGCGTGAAGCCCAGCCGCAGACCGCTGACCTGGAACGCCGCGAAGGCCAGGCCGGCGGCGCAGACGGCAACGATCACGAGGGCGACCGGCTTGCGGGTGGCGAACCTTGCGACCCTCCCCGACTGCCGCTCGGCCGCATCCTCGCCTGCCTCGAGCCGGCGCGGCCAGAACAGCGCCCGCCCGGCGATCGCAATCACGGCCGGCATCACCAGCAGCGACGCCACCACCGCCACGACCACCGTCACCGCCAGGCCCGGCCCCAGGTCGCGGAAGAAGCCGACGCTCGAGATCCGCAGCCCGGCAAGGCCGGCTGCCAGGATCAAGCCGCTGGCCAGCACGATCGGGGTGATGTCGGCCGTCGCCCCACGTGCGGCGTCCAGCCGCTCCTCGCCGGCGCGCAGCCGTGAGCGCGCGGCGCTCAGGTAGAAGATGCAGTAGTCCGTGACGATGCCCAGCACGAGCGCGATCATCAGCGGCCGCAGGCTCTCCGGCTGCGATACCGCCTCGTGCTCCCCCAGCCAGCGCAGCAGGGCGAGTGCCGAGATGTATGCCAGTCCGGCAACGCCGATCACCGCCACGGGTGCGACGGCCGACCGGAACAGCACGCCGACGATCAGCAGGATCAGCACCACCGTGGCGATCTCGATCCGCTCGAGCGAGCTGTCGACAAGCCGCCCCTCGTGCAGCTCGGCCGCCTGCGCGCCGGTCACGCCGACGACCGCCGAATCAGGGCGTTCCGCCGCGCGGTCGGCGTAGCGGTCGGCCTCGGCGACCCTGTCGACCAGCGACACGTCGCCCGGAAATCCGAGGTAGGTGAGGGCGGTGGTCGAGGACTCCCGGGAGGCCGGCACCAGACCCAGCGTGTTCGTGATCGGCACGGCGACCATCCGCGGGCCGGAGCCGTCACGGGCCGCGCGATCGACTGCGACCGCCTGGTCGTAGGCGGCGCGCTGCTCGGTCGGCGACAGGCCCTCGGGATTGCGCTGGACGACCACGGCGTCGGCGGCGAACGGCAGCTCGAACAGTTCGGCCGCGTGGCGCTGCGCGGCGATCGCCGCCGAATCCTGCGGCACCATCGAGATCAGCCCGGAGTCGCCCTCGGCCGCCGGGTCCGTGTGCACCGCAATCCATGCCGCAGCGGCGATCGCGGCGACCAACGCCGGCCACCGAAGCCACGTGACGACGCTTGCATAGACCCGCATCCTGGGTGACGTACCCGTTGCCCAGATCGTCAAACCCGTGGGGGTTTGAGGATCGACTCAGGATGGGTACCGGCAGGATTTCCAGGTGAGCACCTCCGCCGAGCCCGAGCAGACTGCCCGCCTCGCGGGGCTGCGCTACGTCACCGACGCGACCGCCGGGATCACACGCCGGCTGGTGGGTCGCGGGTTCTCGTACCGCGATCCAAAGGGCGTGCGGATCGACGACGAGCAGGTGATCGCCCGGATCAAGGGGCTCGCCGTTCCCCCGGCGTGGGAGGACGTCTGGATCTGCACATTCGAGAACGGCCACCCCAGGCGACCGGCCGCGACGCCCGCCGCCGCAAGCAATATCGCTACCACCCGGAGTGGAACCGGGTGCGCGGGGAGGACAAGTTCAGCCGCGTGGTGGACTTCGGTACGGTTCCTCCGCGACCGCGGATGACGGTTCGGCTACGTCGAGACGACGGTTGATGATTGCGTCGCGCGGTGCGGGTCCGTCGCGCGGCCGATCAGCGGGACACGGCCGACCGCGCCGACCAGCTCGAAGGTGGTCGCCCGCAGCGCGGGGGCCGCCGCCTCGTGCTCCGCCAGCCGTCGCAGCTCCCGCAGGTCGGCCGGTGCCACCGTGCCGAGGTCGAGGATGGCGTCGCCCAGCGCGTCGGCCAGCATCACCGGCAGCCGGAGGTACGGGTGCCCCGCCGGCAGCGCGACGCGCGCACGGCGCTCGACGACGTCCGTCAGGCCTGCCGCTGCCAGCCGCGAGGACAGTCGCCGCCCGGCGTGCATGTCGACACCCTCGGCGTGGTAGGCGGCCGTCGCGAGGGCGAGCAGCTTCTCCAGCGCGCCGCTCTCTGAGCCCGCGTAATGGAATGCCCCGAACGGCTCCTGCATCAGCACCGCGCCGCCCGGCAGGCACAGCGAGCGCAGCGCCTCCAGCATCCGCCTTCCCGGCCGGCCCAGGCTGACCGGCGCGAAGCGCATGTACGCGAGGTCGAACAGCTCGGGCTGTCGGAACTCGAGCAGATCATCGGTCACCACCGTAACGTTGCCCAGCCTCCGGCGGGCGACCTCGCGGCGGGCCTCCGCGGCCAGCTCGGGGTCGGCCTCAACGCCGACCACGTGGCCGTCCGGGGCCGCCTCGGCCAGCGCGGCGAGGGCACCCAGCGGCCCGCAGCAGGCCTCCAGGCAGCGAGCCGACGGGGACGGGCCCGCCAGCGCGATCAGGGCCTCGGCCTCACGCCGCCAGACCTCGGCTTCGAGCGTCAGCCGGTCGATATCGGCCTGGTGCGAGCTCACCCGTCGGCGCGGCACGCGCTTCCTAGGACTCGCCGGTGCCCTCGTTGCGACGCACGAACTCCGCCCAGGCGGCCTGCGCCACACTGGTCGCGTCGGCCCCCGTGTCAAGCAGCTGCTCGTTGCCCTGGGTAGCGACGCGCGCCTGCCACCCCCCGCCCGCGGGGTCCACGCGAAGCTCGGCCCCGAGCTGGCGGAACGCGGCCTGCACGTCCTCCACGGAGCTCGCCCGGTCGATCCCGCTTGCCTCTGCCATCCCTGCGCCGTGCCCCGCGCGGGCCGTGCCGAAACCCCATAGACTGCTGCGGTTGAGTGCGACGGCTGACCCATCCGGGGTGGGCATCGAGTGGCTGCGGGAGCGCCTGCAGCACCTGCAGACGCTGTCGGCCGCACTGGCGGCCGCGCGCACCGAGCAGCAGGCGATCGAGGCCACGCTGAACCCGGGCCTGGACGTGTTCCAGGCCGACCAGGCGGTGATCGCGACGCTGGACGAGCGCGCGGGCGTCTTCCGGATCGTCGCCGCGCTCGGCTACCCGTCCAGGATCGAGAACGACTGGGCTGTCTTCCCGAACACCGACGAGTATCCGCTGTCGGAGGCGGTGCGCAGGCAGGAGCCGGTGATCGTCCACGGCCCGGACGAGCTCGTCCGCCGCTACCCCAGCCTGGCCGGCACCGCACGCTCGGCCCTGCTCGTCTGCCTGCCGCTGGGCGAGATCGGGGGCATCGCGCTGGGCTTCGACCAGGACGTCACGTTCAGCCCGTCGGAGGTCGAGTTCATGACCGCGGTCGCCCGCCAGTGCGCGGAGGCGGTCCGGCGCACGGCCCTCGACGCCGAGCGCGGCCGCCGCGCGCAGCGGCTGGCCCTGCTCGCGGAGGCCGGCGCGGTCTTCGCCCGCACGCTGGACTACCGCGCGACGCTCGCCGAGGTGGCGAACCTGGCCGTCCCCCGGCTGGCCGACTGCTGCATCGTCGACGTGCTCGAGCCGACCGGCCTGCACCAGCTGGCCGCCGTCCACGTCGAGCCCGAGCGGGTGCCGCAGATCGCCCGGCTGGAGCAGGCGTATCCGGCCGACGCCGCCGACGAGCACAGCGCCGTCGGCGAGGTGCTGCGCACCGGCACCCCCACGTTGGTGCCGATCATGAGCGACGAGATCCTCGACCGGCTGACGCGCAACGACGATCACCGTACGGCGGTGGAGCGGCTGGGAATGCGGTCGCTGATCATCGTCCCGCTGGTCGCCCGCGGCCGGACGCTGGGGGCGATCACGCTGATCCTGGACATCTCCGAGCGGCGGTACGACGAGCAGGACCTGGCCACCGCGCAGGGGCTGGCCGACCGCGCAGCGCTGGCGATCGACAATGCCCGGCTGTACCGCGCCCAGATCGAGATCGCCACCACCCTGCAGCGCAGCCTGCTGCCCGAGCGGCTGCCCGAGATCCCGTCCGTCGACATCGGCGCGCGGTACATGCCCGCCAGCCAGGCCATCGAGGTGGGCGGCGACTTCTATGACGTGTGGCTGATGGATGACGGGTCGTTCGGCGCGGCCATCGGCGACGTGTCGGGCAAGGGCGCGCCCGCCGCGTCGATGACTGCGCTCGCCCGCCACACGCTGCGGGTGGCGTCGCTGCACGAGCCCACGCCGAGCCGGGTGCTGAGCGTGCTGAACTCGGAGATGCTGCGCCACGGCGACCAGGACATGTTCTGCACGACCGCCTACGCCCACGCCCAGCCGGCCGCCGACGGCGGGCTCGACCTGCGGCTCTCGCGCGGCGGACACCCGCCCGGCATCGTGCGCCGCACCAGCGGCGAGATCGAAG
>DATLLN010000307.1:0-6118 GCA_035537835.1 Gaiellales bacterium | reverse complement strand
GCTTTGACGTCCGCGGGCCGGCGCGCGCGCACCGCCTGCTTGAGGCGCCACGCCGAGGATCGCACCGCGGCGCGGCCGTGCCAGTGCCACGGCTCGTCGATGTCGTGCGAGAGGACGACGCGGAAGCCCGGCCGCCGCTCGGCGCCGCAGGCCTCCTGGAACCGGCGGAGCAGCGCGTCGACGGCAGGCGACTCTGGGTCGGCAGCCGAGAACGCGGCGGCGAACCGGCCGTGCCGGTCGCGGGCGGAGCCCGGCCGTTCCTCCCACCGCGAGAGGTGCCAGAAGGCCGCGGCCACCGGGTCGTCGCCGAACTGCGGCTCCCCGCCGTCCAGGAACGCCCAGGCGGCCTGATCGCTCGGGAGCGACGTCGACGGATACGCCACATCGACCGGCGCGGCGCACGCCGCAAGCAGCGTTTCGAGCACCCAACGCGCCTTGCCCGCGATCTGCGGCGGCGCGTCGACGGTGACCGTCACGCTGGGCCACCCGAGCGCAGCGCGCCGTACACCTGATGCACGCCGGGCATCGGGTCGCGCAGCGAGAGCACCGGCTCCTGGAAGGGCGGGCGCAGAGGCTCGAGCGTCGCCCGCAGCGACAGCCGGTCGCGGCGGCTCTCCTTGAGGTGGCGGACGAGGGCGACCCACCGCCGCCGGCCGGCGTGCTCGCTGGTCGCCGGCGCCACCGGCAGTCCGACCGCGTCCCGGTACGCCATCGCGACCAGATCGACGCCGCACGACGACGCCAGCGAATGCCACTGCCACAGCCGGGCGTTCACCTCCATCAGCCGCAGCGTCCCGTCGCGGGGGTCGCGCTTGGACTCGACCAGCGAGATCCCGTGGAACCCCAGGTCGCGGAGCAGCGCCAGGGCGCCGTCCACCGCCGTCTGGTCCCACACCGCCTCGCCCACCCGGCAGGTGCCGACGCCGGCCGGCGCCTGCAGCAGCTTGCGGCCGCAGAACACGCCCAGCGCGCGGCCGTCCGCGGCGAGATAGCTGCCGACCGTCCACAGGCAGTCGTCGCGGCCGGGGATCTTCTCCTGCAGCATCGGGTCGAACGCCGCGCCCTCCCGGTAGGCGTAGAGCAGCTCGCCGGCGTTCTGCGCCTCGATCAGCGGCGCGCCGTGCAGCCGCTTGAACCCGGCGCCCAGCGACGGCTTCATCACGGCCGGGTAGCGGATCCGGCTGGCGGCGTCGAGCGCCTCGTCCTCGCTCCGGGGGTGAAAGGTGGCCGGCAGCAGGACGCCGGCCTTCTCGGCCGCGTCGTACTGGAACCGCTTCGCCTGGATCGGATCGATCAGCTCCCGCGGGCCGAACGGCAGCAGCATGCCCTCCGGCGCGTCGCGGTTGACCGCGACCAGGTACTCGTCGTGCGTGGGGAAGGCGACCGCCGGCCGGCCCAGCGCGCCGGCCACCTCGTGGAGCAGCGCCGCGAAGCCGGCGGGATCCTCGTCGGGGCGTGGGCAGACGACGGGCACCGCCTGCCGCGACCGCAGCCCGAGCGCCTGCCGCCGGTGGTCGAGCGCCACCACGTGTACGCCGACACGGGCCAGAGCGCGGATCGCCGACAGGCCGTTGACGTACGAGCATTCCAGCACCAGAGCGGGCGGCACGCCGCGACCGCCCAGTCGGGCGATGCGCCGGCGCAGGTCGGGGGAGAGGCTCGTCACGAGCACGCCCGATGGTACAGTCGGGCGCATGGACGACCGCCCGCTGCGGGTGCTCGCGGTCGCCGACGCGCAGTCGATCCACACGTTGCGGTGGGCGCGACGTCTGGCCGATCGCGGGCATGCGCTCCACATCGTGTCCGACCGCGTCGCCGTCCGCCCGGCGGACGCCGCCGGCCTGCACATCCACGACGTCCGCACGCTCGACGCGATCACCCGGGTCAAGGGCGTGCGCAGGCTGCGGTTCGGCGCCGCCATCCGCAACCTCTGCCGACGGGAGCGGATCGACGTCGTGCACGGGCACGGCACCGCGCCGTACGCCTACTGGGGCGCGCTGGCCAACGTTCACCCCTACGTCGTCAGCCCGTGGGGGCGCGACGTGCTGGTCGATGCGAAGCAGGAGCCGGGCAGGACCCGGGCTCGCAAGGCGTTCGACACGGCCGACTGGGTCGTCGTCAACTCGGGGGCGATCGAGGACGCTGCGATCGAGGCCGGGGCCGACCCCGCGCGGATCACGCACATCCTCTGGCATACGCAGCTGGCCGGCTTCGGGCCAGAGCGGGGCGACCCGGCCGGCCTGCGCCGCGAGCTGGGCTTTCCCGACGACGCGCTGGTGGTGATGTCGCTGCGCAACTTCCAGCACCGCACCAACATCGACGTGCTGGTGCGCGCGTTCGCCCGGCTGGTGCGCGAGGAGCCGCGCGCCCGGCTGGTGCTGGCCGCACGAGCGGGGGAGACCAGGGCCGAGATCGAGGCGCTGGTGGCCGAGCTCGGGCTGGGCGACGTTGTGCGGTTCCACCGGGTCGAGCCGGAGCACCTGCCCGTGCTGGCGGCGTCGGGGGACGTCGTCGTCTCGATCGCCGACACCGACTCGTCCCCGTCGTCGCTGCTCGAGGCGATGGCCAGCGGCCGGCCGATGGTCGGTGGCTGGTGTCCGTCGATCGACGAGTGGATCGAGCAGGGTGAGGGCGCCGAAATGGTGCCGCCCAAGGACGAGGACGCGGTGCTAGCCGCGCTGCGAACGCTGCTCGCCGACGAGGACCTGCGGCGCACCTACGGCGAGCGCAACCGCCGCGTCGTCCAGGAGCGGGTGGCGGAGTCCGCGCCGGCCCTGGAGGGCCTGTATCGAAAGCTGATCGCTAGCATTCCCGCCCATGTCTGAGGCGAAGCGCGTGATGATCATCGGCCTCGACTGCGCGGCGCCGAAGATCCTGTTCGACGACATGCGCAGCGAGCTGCCCGTCATCTCCGGCCTGATGGAGCGGGGCGTCTGGGGCGAGCTCGAGTCATGCGACCCGCCGATCACCGTGCCCGCATGGTCCTGCATGATGAGCTCGAAGGACCCCGGCACGCTCGGCTTCTACGGCTTCCGCAATCGCAAGGACCACAGCTACGACGGCATGACCTTCGCGACCAACGAGAAGATGAAGCACGACCGTGTGTGGGACATCCTCTCCCGCGACGGCAGGCACGTGGTCGTGCTGGGCGTGCCGATGACGTTCCCGCCGCGGCAGGTGAACGGCGAGATGATCTCCTGCTTCCTGGCGCCGTCGATCGAGTCGCGCTACACCTATCCAGAGGAGCTGCGCGACGAGATCGCGCAGACCGTGGGCGAGTACATGGTCGACGTGCCGAACTTCCGCACCGACGAGAAGGAGCGGATCATGCGGGACATCAAGGAGATGACCCGCCGCCGGTTCGCGCTCGCTCGCCACCTGCGCGACACGCGCGACTGGGACTTCCTGATGATGGTCGAGATGGGCACCGACCGCCTGCACCACGGGTTCTGGCGCTTCTACGATCACGATCACCCCGACTACCAGCCGGGCACGCACTGGGAGGAGGAGTTCCGGGCGTACTACCGCAGCGTGGATGCCGAGATCGGCAGCATGATCGAGGGGCTGGGCGACGACACGGCGGTGCTGGTCGTGTCCGACCACGGCGCGCAGTCGATGGTCGGCGGCATCCAGGTGAACGAGTGGCTGCAGCGCGAGGGCTACCTGCGGCTGACGGAGCAGCCCGACGGCGTGGTCCCGATCGGCCAGGCGACCATCGATTGGCCGAACACGCGGGTCTGGGCCGACGGCGGCTACTACTCGCGGATCTTCCTGAACGTCCGCGGCCGCGAGCCGGAGGGCACCGTTGACCCGGCGGACTACGAGGCGCTGCGCGATGAGCTGATCGCCAAGCTGGAGGCGCTGGGTGACGAGCAGGGGAACCCGATCGGAACGCGCGTCTTCCGCCCCCAGGATCTCTACCACGAGGTCAACGGGGTCGCGCCCGACCTGATCTGCTACTTCGGAAATCTCACCTGGCGCTCGATCGGATCGCTGGGAGACGGGCGGATTCAGGTGCGCGAGAACGACACCGGGCCGGACGACGCGAACCACGCGAAGATGGGCGTGTACGTGATGGCCGGGCCGGGAATGCCGACGTCGTCGCCCGATCGGGCGACGCTGTTCGACATCGCTCCGACCGTGCTGACCGCGATGGGCTACCCGGTGCCGGCAGACATGCAGGGCCAAAGCCTGGTGTGATGCTGGGCCGCGCCGCCGTCGCCCTGTGTGCCGCGGCAGCGCTCAGCGGCTGCAGCACCGGCGGAGGCATCGCGGGTGGCGCCAACGGAACCGATCAGCCGGCGCTCCGCCACCTCGGTCCGGGCGGCGTAGCCTGGCTGGTCAAGTGGCAGCGATGGAGCGTGCACGCCGCGGACGGCTCGTCGCTGGCGCTCGACGCGCCGCCGACCGGCGCCGCCGCATCGTGCGCGAAGCTGCGCTCGAACGTCGGCCCGCCCGCCGAGCGCCGGCTCGACCAGGTATGGGTCAGCGCCCAGCAGGAGTGCGCGTCGATCCAGCGCCTGGCACAGACCTCCGACCACGACGGCCGGCTGAGCCCGGCCGAGCTGCGTGTCGTGAACCGGATCCACGATACAGCCGAGCGCTCGCGGCACCAGGTCGACCGCCTGCTGGTGATCGGCCAGACGCCGCCGGTCTCGAGCGATCCGACCGACGTCACCCGCATCGACCCGCGGTACGGCCGGGCCGCCGACCGCATCGTCAGCTGGGGCGACATCACCGGCGGCAGCGCGCCGCAGCACATATCGGTGCGCTGCTACGGCGAGGCGGACTGGGCGCCGCTGGCCGACGAGCAGCGCATCTTCTACCCCAAGTTCTCGGTGGACGACACGATCGCGTTCGTCGTCACGCAGATGCCGCAGACCGTGTTCCTGTCGCCGTCGGTGTGCAGCGGGCTCGACGCTCTGGAGGCGGGTGACCGGCCGACGGACCAGGGCTCGCTGCTCGAGCTGGGGACGGCGGTCAACGCGCTGGCGCACGAGTCCGTGCACCTGACGGGCGTGCTCGACGAGGCGGTGACGGAGTGCCGCTCCGTGCAGCTGATCGTCGAGGCGGCGAAGACGCTCGGAGTCGAGCCGTCGTACGCGGCCAGGATGCGCGACGCGTACTGGAACGACGCGTACCCCACGCTGTCTGCGGCGTACCGCACGAGCGAGTGCCATGACGGGTCGGCTCTCGACCTCGACTCGGCGCGCCACGCCTTCCCCTGACCCGGGACGGCGGTACCATGGACACGATGGCGACGTCGACCCGTTTCTCGCAGCGGCGACAGACGATCGGGCGGGTGCGGGAGATCGCACAGGTCGCCGCGCGCCATGGATTCGGCTACGTCTTCGAGCGCCGGCCGCTGCGGCGTGGCCAGGAGCCGGAGTCGATGCAGGCCGTTGGCCGCCACCTCCGGGAGATGCTCGACGAGCTCGGGCCGACGTTCGTCAAGTTCGGCCAGCTGCTCTCGACGCGCCCGGATCTGGTGCCGCCGGAGGTGGTTGCCGAGCTCCGACTGCTGCAGGACACCGTCTCGCCTTTCCCCTTCGAGGAGGCGGAGCAGGTGATTCGCCAGGAGCTGAAGGCGGGCGTCGGTGAGCTGTTCGCGAGCTTCGACCCGGTGCCCGTCGCGGCAGGCTCGATCGGCCAGGTGCACCTCGCCGAGCTGCCGAACGGCCGCAAGGTCGCCGTCAAGGTGCAGCGGCCGAACGCGCCGGCCCAGATCGAGGCCGACCTGGTGCTGCTGCGCCGCGTGGCGCGTCTGGTCAAGCAACGCGTGGAGAGCCTCGACTTCATCGACGTCGAGGCGTTGGTGGACGAGTTCGCGCGATCGATCCGCAGCGAGCTCGACTACCGCACGGAGGCGCGCAACGCGGACGTGATGCGCAGCAACTTCGCGGGGAACGAGCGCGTGCGCATCCCCAAGGTGTACTGGACGTACTCCGGCGTGCGCGTGCTCACGCTGGAGTGGATCTCCGGGCCGAAGCTGGGCGAGCTCGACCTGGTGGCGCTGCCGATGGACGAGCGGCGGCGGCTGGCCATGCTGCTCGCCGACACGTGGCTGGAGATGATCTTCCGCCACGGCGTCTTCCATGGCGACCCCCACCCGGCGAAC
>DATLLN010000306.1:0-3816 GCA_035537835.1 Gaiellales bacterium | reverse complement strand
AGCGGGCCAAGCTCGACACCTGCAATCACGCCCGGGTGACCGTGCCACGCCACGACTGCAGGGGCGCCGTCCGGCAGCGCCGGCGGCGGTGCCGGCGCGTCCCCGGCCGCATGGGGGTAGGCCTCCTCGATCACCGTCATGCCCTTGTGGGCGACCTCGGTGGCAACCCGGGCGTGATTGCAGGTGTCGAGCTTGGCCCGCTGGTGGCGCTGGCGACGCGCGAGAACCTGGTTGTCGAGCTGATCCCGGCGGTCGGCGACAGCCTGGAGACCGGATCGGACGTGATGCGCGTCTGGGGGCCGGGTGCCACCGACGGGCTGACCGGGACGATCGTCGTCAGCGACGAGCGGACCTTCGAACAGGATCCGATGTTCGCGTTCCGGATCCTGGTCGACGTCGCCATCCGGGCCCTGTCGCCTGCGATCAACGACCCGACCACGGCAACCCAGTGCCTGCACCGGATCCAGGCCCTGCTCGCGGCCGTCGGCTGCCGCCGGCTGGAGGCCGACGTCGAGACCGACGGGTCCGGTGTGACACGCGTCGTCGTGCCCTCGCCGTCCTGGGAGGACTACCTCGACCTCGGGCTCTCCGAGATCCGGCATGCCGGCGCCGGGCAGTTCCAGGTCGCCCGCCGCATGCGCGCCCTGCTCGATCACCTGGAGGCGGTCTGCCCGGAGTCGCGCCACGCGGCGATCGCCCGCCATCGCGCCGCGCTCGACGAGTCCGTCCAGGCGATCTTCCCGCTGGAGGCCGACCGCCGGTTCGCCTCCGCCGCTGACGCGCAGGGCGTCGGCGGCGCCCGGCGCTCGGTCTGACCTCCCCCGAACGGGGGATGTCGCGAATCGGTCGACTCGGGGAACCACCGTCGCGGCGCTGCCGACGATCACAGGCCGGTACCGATCGTCCGCCGTGAAGGAGGAAGCGCTCGTGGGCGCCATTCGAGACCTGTCCGTCGGCCGCAAGCTCTACGGGAGCTTTGGCCTGATCGTCCTGCTGCTGATCTGCGTCGCCGCCGCCGGCCTGTGGTCCGCCTCGGCGATGCGCTCCGACGCCGACGCCGTATCGCATGCGGCCGACCTGGCGTCCGACGCCTCCCCGCTGGAGACCCTCGCGGCCCGGCTGGCCGTCAACGGCTCGGACGATGACGCCACCGCGCTGCGCTCTCAGCTGACCGAGCTCGACCGCGGGCAGCTGTCCCCCGCGCAGCGGACGGACGTCGAGAAGGCCGCGGCGTCGCTCGGCGACTGGTCACACACCGGCTCATCGGACGCGCTGGCCGGCGTTCGCCGTTCACTCCAGCAGTTGGCCGTCTCGGTGCACGACGATCGCCGGGAGGCCGTCGAGGCCGCTGAGTCGACCGCGTCGCGCGCGCAGGTCGCAATCCTCGCGGTCGGCCTGGTCGCGCTGCTGCTGGCCGGCGCGGTCGCCTTCGCCATGACCCGCTACCTGACCGGCGCCATCGCGCCGCTGTCCGACCGCCTCTCGCGGCTGTCCGCCAACTGCCTGACCCAGCTCGACCAGGGCCTGGGCGCGATGGCCGCCGGCGATCTGACCTACGCGGTCGAACCGACGACGACGCCGATCCCCGATCCCGGCGCCGACGAGCTCGGAAGGCTCGCGGCGACGTTCAACGACATGCTCGAGCGTGCTCAGCGCGGGCTCGACGCCTACAACGAGACCCGCGAGCGGCTCGCCGAGATGGTGCGCGAGATCTCGAGCGGCTCGGCCGGCGTCTCGGCTGCGTCACAGGAGATGGCCGCGACAAGCGAGGAGACCGGCCGTGCGGTGCTCGAGATCGCGACTGCGATCAACGAGGTGGCGAGCGGCGCCACGCGCCAGGTGCAGACCGTCGATCGCGCCCGGACGGCCGCCGAGCAGACCGCCAGCGCAGCGACCGAGGCGCATTCGGTCGCCGGCGAGGGCGTCGCGGCCGCGAAGCAGGCGTCCGACGCGATGAACCTCGTCCGCGAGTCGAGTGGCCAGGTGAGCGACGCGATCGGCGCTCTGGCCGCCAAGTCGGAGCAGATCGGCGGCATCGTCGAGACGATCACCGGGATCTCCGACCAGACGAACCTGCTGGCGCTGAACGCCGCCATCGAGGCCGCCAGGGCGGGCGAGCAGGGTCGCGGTTTCGCCGTGGTCGCCGAGGAGGTGCGCAAGCTGGCCGAGGAGAGCCAGCAGGCCGCCGCGACCATCAGCCGGCTGATCGCCGAGATCCAGGCCGAGACCGCCCGGACGGTGGACGTGGTCGCCGACGGTGCCCGCCGCAGCCAGGACAGCGCCGCCGTCGTCGACCAGGCGCGCGACGCGTTCCTGCAGATCGGCCAGACCGTCTCCGACATCGCCGGGCGCGTGCAGCAGATCGCGGACGCCTCGGGCGACATCGCCGCGGTCGCCGAGCAGTCCTCGGCCACCACGGAGCAGGTGTCGGCGTCGACCGAGCAGACGAGCGCCTCGACGGAGCAGATCGCCGCGTCCGCACAGGAGTTGGCGGGCACGGCAGAGGCGCTGCAGCAGCTGGTCGCCCGGTTCAAGGTGGCGGCATGATCCGCCTGGTCGTGGTCGCGCTGGACGCCGAGGAGTACGGCCTGCCGATCGACCACGTGCAGGAGATCATCCGCCACACCGAGCCGCGCGACATCCCCAGCACGGCGGGCGCCGTACGCGGCGTGATCACCCTGCGCAGCCGGATCATCCCGGTCTGCGATCTGGCGGCCCATCTCGGCGTGCGGGGCGGCGCCGGCGGCGACCGGCGGATCGTGATCGTCGAGTCGGGCGGCCAGCGGGTCGGCCTGACCGTGGACGCGGTGACCGAGGTGATGACCGTCGACGAGACGTCGATCGATCCGGCTACGGCCTCCCAGGACGAGCGGCTGAGCGGCATCGCGAAGGTCGGTGAGCGGCTGATCGTGCTGATCGACGCCGCGGCGCTGGTGGGCGACCTGGGCATCGCCGAGGAGGCGGCATGAGCGACTGCACGATCGCCGCAGGGGCGGCTGCCACACTGCAGGGGATGACCGGTTCTCGCGTTCGCTGCATCCTCGTCGACGACCACCCGGCGATCCGCGCCGGCGTGCGGTCGATGCTGACCGCCGGGCACATCGCGGTGGTCGGTGAGGCGCAGAGCGGCGAGGCGGGCGTCGAGCTTGCCGCCCGCCGGCTGCCGGACGCCGTGGTGATGGACGTCAACCTCGGCCGCGGGATGGACGGGTTCGCGGCGTGCCGCGAGATCACCGCCAACGATCCGCGGATGGGGGTCGTGCTGCTGACCGGCTTCGGCGAGCGCGGGTTCGCGCCCAGGGCGCTCGAGCACGGCGCACGCGGCTACGTGCTCAAGAACGCGCCCGCAGACGACCTCGTCCGGGCCGTGCGCGCCGTCGCCACCGGCGGCGTCTACGTCGACCCGGTGGCGGCGCTCGACCTGGTCGCCCCGGCGGCCGGCGAGGATCTCAGCCCGCGCGAGCTCGAGGTGCTGACGCTGCTGCAGGACGGCCACCGGTCGTCCGACATCGCCCGCCGGCTGTTCATCTCCAAGGCGACGGTGCGCTCGCACGTCCGCAACTCGATGACCAAGCTCAACGCCCGAACGTTCACGCAGGCGGTCGCCGAGGCGATCCGCCGCAGCCTGATCTCGGCCTAGCCGGCCGGCGCGGTCGTCTCGTCGAGCCAGCACGCCCGGGCGTGGCCCGGGTCGTCGGCGACCGGAATCAGCTCGTGCGGGTCGTCGACCGGGCAGCGGTCGAACGCCTGCGGGCAGCGCGGGTGGAACCGGCAGCCGGAGGGCACCTGCGACGCGTCGGGGAGCTCGCCCTCGAG
>DATLLN010000305.1:0-12354 GCA_035537835.1 Gaiellales bacterium | reverse complement strand
ATGTACGCCGTGAACAGCCCGGCGTTGGCGAACGCCCAGGCGACGCCGGCGGGGTCGCCGGCGACCCGCGCCTGCGTGAGCAGGTACACGCCGGCCGTGACGGCGGCCACGGCGCCGACGTTGCGCGCCGTCCGCACGCCCACCAGGGCGAGGGCGATCGGCCCGATGAACTCGATCGCGGCGACCGTGGCCAGCGGCAGGCGGTCGATGGCCAGGTAGAAGCAGGCGTTCATGGCGGCGAACACGCCGCCGAGCCCGGCGATCAGCCACCGGTCCTGCGGTTCGATGCGCCCGAGGAGGCGCCACGGCCGGCGCCAGGCTGCGAGCGCCAGCGCCGCCGAGGCGATCCGCAGCCAGGCGACGCCGAGCACGTCGACCCGGGCGAACAGCAGCACGGCGAACGACGGTCCGAGGTAGTGGAACACGGCGCTCCCCGCGAAGTAGGCGTGGGGTGGAACCGGTCGGCGCATGTCCCGAATTCTCGTCCGTCCGACCGATATCCGCCATGGGTGATCGACGGTGATAGGGTTCGATACTGCCATGAAGAACGGACTTGATCAGCAGACACATTTGGATCGACGGTTGATCGACGAAATCGACCGCAGGATCGTCGGCGAGCTCCTGGCCCACGGCCGGGTCTCCTTCGCCGAGCTGGGTCGGCGCGTCAGCCTCTCGCCGCCCGCGGTGGCCGAGCGCGTCGGACGGCTGGAGCGCGACGGCGTGATCACCGGCTACCGGGCCGAGATCGATCCCCGCGCGCTGGGCTACCAGCTGGCCGCTGTCGTCCGGGTGAAGCCCGCGCCGGGACAGATCCGCAAGATCCCCGAGCTCGCACAGGCGATGCCGCAGGTGGTCGAGTGCCACCGGGTGACCGGGGAGGACTGCTTCCACATGACGGTCCTGCTGCGCTCGATCGAGGAGCTCGCCGGGCTGCTCGACCGGTTCCTGCTCTACGGCGAGACGACGACGTCGGTGATCAACGCCACGCCGGTGCCCCGCCGCGACCCGCCGCTGGACGTCGTGTAACAACGGGGTCTGACCCCGTTGTTACACGCAAGCGTGCGGCTACTCTGCATGGTGCGCCGGGGGAGAGCTGGTAGTCGCATCTGGTCGACGTCACTCGCCGGCCCGGCTGCGTCTTCGCCATGATTCAGGTCGATCCCCCGGACTATCCCCCCTGGCCGACTGCGCGCCGGTTGACGCCCCTCTGGTGGGGGCAGCGGACACTGGTCCTGCTGGCGCTGTTCTGCGCGTTGGTCTACGTCGGCCTGTCGCTGGGCATCCCGATCCTGATCCAGCGGGCGATCGACAACGCCATCGTCCCGGGCAACCCGAGCGATGTCTGGTCGTACGTGATCGCGATCATGGTGCTGGCGGTGATCCGTTTCTGGATCAACTTCACCCGCCGCTACGCGACCGCCCGGATCGGCGTGCGGATCGAGGCGCAGCTGCGCGAGATGCTGTTCGCGGGCTACCTGCGGTTTCCGCGCGCGTTCTTCGACCGGCACCCGACCGGCCAGGTCGTCTCGCGCGCGACCAACGACCTGTTCCCGATCCGCTACTTCATCGGCTGGGGCGTCGTGCAGGGCGTGCAGAGCGCCATGATGATCGTCGGCGGCGCCATCGTGCTGGCGTCGATCAACCCGCGGCTGACGCTGTACACCGGTGTGGCAACACCGCTGATCGCATTCGTCGCGTGGCGCTTCGCCCACCTGGTGATGCCGATCTCGCGGCAGGTGCAGGCGCGCAAGGGCGACGTCACCGAGGCGGCGGACGAGGCCGTGGTGGGCATCGAGATGGTGCAGGCGTTCGGCCGTGAGGACGATGTGCGCAGGCGCTTCGGCGGCAAGGCGAAGGCCGTGCGCGACACGGTGATCAACCAGGCCGGCGTCGAGTCGCAGCACCTGCCCGCGCTGTTCTTCCTGCCCACGATCTCGATCGCGGCCGTGGTCTTCTTCGGCGGTCGCGACGTGATCAACGGCGACCTGACGATCGGCCAGTTCGTCCTCTTCAACACGATCCTGCTGCAGCTGGCGTGGCCGCTGGAGGCGCTGGGCTGGATCCTCAACCTGGCACAGCGCGCGATAGCCTCGGCCGGGCGCTCGTTCGCCTGGCTGGAGGAGGTCTCGTACCTGCCGGAGCCGGACGAGCCGGCCGAGCTGCCCGAGGGCGGCCTGGGGCTGCAGTTCCAGAACGTCCACTTCGCCTACGTGGGCGAGGAGCCGGTGCTGCGGGGCATCGACCTCGACGTGCCCGCCGGCGAGATCCTCGCGGTCTGCGGCCCGACGGGCTCGGGCAAGAGCACGCTGCTCAACCTGGCGCCGCGCCTCTACGACCCGACCGAGGGGCGGCTGCTGCTCGGCGGCGTCGACGTCCGCGACCTGAGGCTTGCCACCCTGCGCAACGCGGTTGCCGTCATCACCCAGCGGCCGATCCTGTTCTCGATCACCCTCCGCGAGAACGTCACCGCCGGGCGCCCCGATGTACCGTGGGACGAGGTGGAGGCGATGTGCCGCGCGGCCGGCGTCAGCGAGTTCGCCGACGAGCTGCCGGACGGCTACGAGACGCTGATCGGCGAGCGCGGCGTGAACCTGTCGGGCGGCCAGCGCCAGCGCGTGGCCCTGGCCCGCGCGCTGGTTGCCGGCACGCGCGTGATCGTGATGGACGACCCGTTGTCGGCCGTGGACACGCACACCGAGCTCGAACTGGTCGACGGACTGCGGCCGGTGCTGGAGGGGCGCACCGTGCTGCTCGCGACGCAGCGGCTGTCGACCCTCGAGCTGGCCGACCGCGCCGTCGTGCTGCGGGACGGGAAGATCGCGGAGGATGGCCTGCCCGGCGAGCTGCTGGTCGGCCACGGCGACTTCGCCGCGCTGTTCGGCGAGGAGCTGATCGGTGTCTGAGCGGACGGGGATGACCAGGCTCGGCTGCTACCTACAGGGCCGCTGGGTGCTCGTGACCGCCATGATCCTGGTGGCGACCGGCAGCGCCGCGGCGCAGTCCGGCGGCTGGCTGCTGGTGCGCGAGGCGATCGACGACGGCATCGCCAAGCACGACGAGCAGACGCTGTCGATCGTCGTCGCCATCTACATCGTGATCAACGCGCTGGGCTGGCTGTGCCAGGTGGCGCTGATCCGCGGGCTGGCGAGCATCGGCCAGGGGATCGTGCTCGGCCTGCGCCGCGACCTGTTCGACCACCTGACGGCGCTCTCGCTGCGCTACTTCTCGGAGCAGCGCGCGGGGTGGATCATCGCCCGCCTGACCAGCGACGTCGACGCCATCTCGGACGCCCTGTCCCAGGGCCTGCCGACGCTGGTGTCGAACGTCGTGCTGCTGCCGACCACGCTGATCGTGCTGTTCGTCGTCGACTGGCGGCTGGCCCTGGTCGCGATGGTGATCCTGCCGCCGACGATGATCGCCACCCGTTGGTTCCAGCAGACCTCGGCGGTCGCCCAGCTGGAGGTGCGCAACCGGATCGCCGGCGTGACCGCGCACGTCGCGGAGTCGGTCGCAGGCATGCAGATCGTGCAGGCGTTCAACCGCGAGCGCGCGTTTCAGGGCCAGTTCGACGAGCTGAACGGCGAGAACCGGCGGGCGAACGTCTACGCCCAGAAGCTGTTCTCGGTGTTCTTCCCGACGATCGAGCTGCTCGGCGCCGTGTCGACCTGCGCGGTGCTGGTCGTCGGTGCCCAGTTCCTGGCCGACGGGACGCTGACGATCGGCACGCTGATCACGGCCGTCTACCTCCTGCAGCTCGTGTTCCAGCCGCTGCAGGAGCTCTCGGACGTCTACGGCCAGGTGCAGGCCGCCGGGGCGGCGATGGTCAAGATCAGCACGGTGCTGGACGCGGAGCCCGAGATCGGCGATCGACCGGGTGCGAAGCCGATCCCCCGCATCGAGGGCCGGATCGACCTGGATGGCGTCCGCTTCTCGTACGGCCCGACCGAGGTGCTGCACGGCATCGACCTGCACGTGCCGGCCGGCGGCTGCATCGCCCTGGTCGGGCAGACAGGTGGCGGCAAGTCGACGCTGGCAAAGCTGGTCGCCCGGTTCTACGACCCCCGCGAGGGCACGGTGCGGGTCGACGGGATCGACCTCCGCGAGGTGCAGCTGCGCAGCTACCGGCGCCAGCTCGGCGTCGTGCTGCAGGATCCGTTCCTGTTCTCGGGCACGATCGCCGACAACATCCGGTTCGGCCGGCCCGAGGCGAGCGACGAGGAGGTGCGCCGCACGGCCGCGGCGATCGGCGTCGACAAGCTGGTCGCCCGGCTGGTCGGTGGGCTCGAGCATCCCGTCCGCGAGGGCGGGGCGGGGCTCTCGGCCGGCGAGCGCCAGCTGATCTCGATCGCCCGGGCGCTGCTCGCCGATCCGCGCATCCTGATCCTCGACGAGGCGACCTCGAACATCGACCGGCCCACCGAGGCGCTGATCGAGCGCGCCCTCGACACGCTGCTGCACGGGCGCAGCTCGATCATCATCGCCCACCGGCTGGCGACCGTCCGCCGCGCAGACACGATTCTGGTCGTCGAGCGAGGCAACATCGTGCAGGCCGGGTCGGAGCGTGAGCTGCTGGCCGTCGACGGATCGTTCCAGCGGCTGGCCGGCAAGCTGCATTCGCCGACCGCCCGGCTGCCCGGGAGGCCCGGCCGCGGGCCGGGGCGCAGGCGACCGGCGCAGCCGGATGCCGTCTGAATAGACTGGTCCGATGACGGTCTGCGCGCGCTGCGGCACCGAGAATTCCGACCAGGCGAAGTTCTGTCAGGAGTGCGGCGCTCCGCTGTCGCCTCCGCCGGCGACGTCCGAGGAGCGGAAGCTGGTGACCGTGCTGTTCGCGGACGTCGCCGGATCGACGCAGCTCGGCGACCGGCTCGACGCCGAGGCGCTGAAGGACGTGATGAGCCGGTTCTTCGCGGCGATGCGCGCCGAGATCGAGGCCGAGGGCGGCACCGTCGAGAAGTTCATCGGCGACGCGGTGATGGCCGCGTTTGGCGTGCCCGTGGCCCACGAGGACGATCCCGATCGCGCGCTCCGCGCCGCGCTGCGGATCCAGCGCCGGCTGCCCGCGCTGAACCGCGAGCTGGCCGCCGAGCATGGGGTCGATCTGGCCGTCCGGATCGGCGTCAACACCGGCCAGGTGATGGCGACCACCTCGCCCCGGCCGGGCGAGGCGATGGCGACCGGCGATCCCGTCAACCTGGCCGCCCGGCTGCAGCAGATGGCGGAGCCGGGGGCCGTGCTGGTCGGCGAGCGCACGGCCGCCGCGGCGCGCGGGTTCGCGCTGACGCCGTTCGATCAGCGCCTGGAGGTGCGCGGCAAGGCCGAGCCGGTGGCCGCTCATCTGCTGGTCGGCGAGCGAGACGAGCCGCACCGCGGGATCCCGGGCCTGCGCGCGTCGCTGGTCGGACGCGACACCGAGCTCGAGCTGCTGGGCAGCCTGCTTCGCCGCGTCGCCGACGAGCGGCGCGCCCACCTGATGACGATCTACGGCGAGCCGGGGGTCGGCAAGAGCCGGCTGATCGCCGAGTTCACGGCGACCGCCGAGGCGCGCGTCGTCCGCGGTCGCTGTCTGCCCTACGGCGACGGCATCACCTTCTGGCCGCTGGCCGAGATCGCCAAGGGCGAGCTCGGCGTGCTGGACACCGACGACCCGGCGACGGCGCTGGCCAAGGTGCGAGTGTTGGGCGATGCCGCGCCGGCGATCGCCCACACGATCGGCCTGGACGACTCCGCATCGCCGTTGCGCGACATGCCCCCGCGGGCGGTGATCGCCGAGATCCACCGGGCTTGGCTCGGCTTCTTCGCCCGCACGGCGGAGGACGGCCCGGTGATCGCCGTGATCGAGGACATCCACTGGGCGGACGGCGCGATGCTCGACCTGCTCGAGTCGCTGCCCGACCGGCTCCCGGCGCCCGTGCTGTTCGTGTGTCCCAGCCGGCCGGAGCTGACCGCGCGCCGGCCGGGCTGGTCGGGGGGGCGCCGAAGCGCCTCCAGCCTGGCACTCGACCCGCTGGGCCCGGCCGAGGCGGAGCAGATGGTGCGGCTGCTGCTCGACATCGACGATCTGGGCGACGGGCTGCGCGAGCGGATCCTCGAACGCGCCGAGGGCAACCCGTTCTTCCTGGAGGAGATCGTCCGCCGCCTGATCGACGAGCAGCTGATCTCCCATGAGGACGGTCACTGGCGTGCCGTTGCCGGTATCGACGACGTCGTCATCCCGGACACGGTGCAGGGCGTGCTGGCCGCCCGCATCGACCTGCTGCCTCCGGCCGAGAAGCGGGTCGTCCAGTCGGCCGCGGTCGTCGGCCGCGTGTTCTGGCCGGGCGCGGTGGCGGGCCTGCTGAACGGCGAGGCCGAGAATGTGGAGTCGCTGCTGGACGGGCTCGAGCAGCGTGATCTGGTGCTGACGCGCCTGACGTCGGCGATGGCCGGCCAGCGCGAGCTGATCTTCAAGCACATCCTGACGCGGGACGTCGCCTACGAGAGCCTGCCGCGGCGCGACCGGCCGCAGGCGCACGAGAAGGTCGCCGGCTGGATCGAGCGGATGTTCGGCGAGCGGCGGCTCGAGGTCGCCGAGCTGCTCGCCCACCACTACGACCTGGCCGGCCGCCGAGACCTCGCGTACCGCTACGGCCTGGACGCCGCGCGGCGCGATCTCAGCCGGCTGGCACTCGACCAGGCGCTGACCTTCGGCGGCCGTGCCGCGGAGCTGGCGCCGTCTCCGGCCGACCGCGCCCGGGCGCTGGCGATCGTCGGCGAGGCGCACTACCAGCAGGCCGACGGCGACTCGGCGTACGTGGCCTGGCGGGAGGCTGCCGACCTGCTGGCGTCCGACCCCGCGGCCGATCGCGGCACGCTGGCGGCGGTGTGCGGACGGATGTCGCTGCTGACAACGCGAGCCCCGGGGCTGATGCCGCACACGCCGGTGACCGCCGAGGAGGGCCGGTACTACCTCGACCTCGGCCTGGCCGCGGCCGGCGACGAGGACAGCGAGCCGCTGGTCGACCTGCTGATGTCCGAGGGTGCCTGGTCGTTCGGGTTCCCCGACGAGCACGATGGCGTGGTCGACGACGAGGAGATGCGCCTGGCAGCGCGCCGTGCGGTCGAGATGGCCGAGCGGCTGGACAATACGGAGCTGCTGTCGCTCGCCCTGGACGTCGAGCACATCACGTACGAGGTACGCGACGACGTGAAGGCGATGGTCGTCGGCGCCGAGCGGCGTCAGCGGCTCGCCGACGGGGTGCACGCGATCGTCGACCTCGACGACATCTTCTACATGTCCGCCCAGGTCTACTGGGAGCAGGGCCGGTACGAGGACGCCAGGCTGGTGTCCGAGGAGGGCGTGTCGCGCGTGACCGCGCTGGGCGGCCATGCGATGGGCTCGTCAGCGACTCTGGCCATCTCCCGGTTCCTGCTCGGCGACTGGGACGCCGCGCTCGAGGAGGGACGGCGGATCCGCGAGCGGTTCGGCGACAGCCCGCCGGGGTTCCTGCGCATCGCGTGGGGGGTGACCGAGTACGTGCTGGCCAGCCGCGGCCGGTTCGCCGAGGTGGCCCCGTTGCGGGATCTGCAGATGGCGACGCCGATGCGGCTCGCGTTCCGGGCGCTGGGGCTGGCCGCGGAAGGACGGCTGGACGAGGCCTGGGAGCAGTTCCCTCGGGCGCGGCTGACCATCGGTGTCGCGTTCGAGCTGCAGGCGAAGGCCAGGCTGCTGCAGACGGCGGCGCGCTGGGACGAGCTCGCCGAACTGTGCGCCGTCATCCGCGAGCGGTCGCAGCGGATCGACTGGCGGATCGGGCCGCCGTTGGCCGACCGCGGCGAGGCGGCGATCGCCCTGGCACACGGCCACGCGGCGCGCGCGGCGGAGCTGCTCCGCGGCGCCGCCGACGGCTATGCCGCCGCCGGCGCCGAGTGGGAGACCGCGGTGTCACGCGTCGAGCTCGCCGAGGCGCTGGTCGCGCTGGGTATGACCGCCGAGCTGCCCGGCCTGCTGGCCGCGGCCGAGCCGGCCCTGCGCCGTGCCGGTGCCCTGGCCGAGCTGGCCCGCTGGGAGACGCTCGCCGCGCGCTTCCGGTGATCGCAGCCAGACGCTGGCATGTTCCGGCTCGACCGTGCCGGCGACGACCGCGCGAAGCTCGCGGCAGAGCGCATCCAGATCGATGCTGTTGCGCAGCTGCTCGCTGAATCCGTCAACTGCCGCCTGGGCGTCGTAGCCGGCCCGGTTGAAGCGCCTGTCGACGGCCCGCTGGATCACGCCTCGCACCGGACTGAACGCGCCGGCCACGGCGAGGGTCGAGAGCGTGACCGCCAGCGTGCCGGAGGAGCCGGTGAGTGTGCGCAGCAGCGCGCCGGTGCCGGCGACCGTGCACAGGAACAGCCCGACGAGCGACAGGGTCAGCGCCGCGTACACGAGCGTGCGGCGGATGATCACGTCGATCTCGTACAGCCGGTGGCGAAGCACGGCGACGGCGATAGCTACAGGGATCAGGCCGACGCTGAACAGCGCGATGTTGTCCAGAACGACAAGCCACGTCGGCTCGTCGTTCGTCGAGCTCGACACCAGGGCCGCCGACAGCACAAGATCGACCAGGAACAACACGGCGGTCAGGGTCGCGGCTGCGGCCAGCCATTTGATCTGGAGTCGCTCCGTCGCTCCGGCGCGACGGAACCTGACGACCAGGCTGACCGCGGCAGCGACCATGCACACCGCGAGGAGGATGATCGCGTACTGGAGGATGTCGAGCACCGGCTGCAGCGCACCGATGCCGAGAGGGTTCTCCACTCCCGGGAACTGGCCCGGCTCGACCTTGCCCGGCGACAGGACGATCGCCAGCGTGATCGCGGCGATTGCCACTCCGCCTGTGACCGCGACCCATCGCCAGCGACGGCTGGGCAGGCGGCCGTCCGGGAACAGCAGCGGCAGGAACACCGCTGCCATCCCGAGTGGGGGCGCCCAGAGCGCGCCGCCGAGCGCGGCTCCGGCATCGGCTCCCGGAAGTGAGCCGGGATGGAGCTTGAGTCCGTAGTCGGCCCAGGCGACAGCGCCGGCGAGCAGGCTCCAGCCGATGCCGATTGCGAGCAGCAGCCACCCGATCACGTTGTCCGGCCGGCGCGTCGCGATCAATAGTCCCGCAAGCGGGAACAACAGGAGCATCACGCCGCTCACCATGGTCAGCAGGAAGTCGACCTCCGGATCACCCATCGTGCCGCCGCGGGAGACATTCCGCGTGAGCCACTCGAGCACGAGTGCCGCCAGCCACAGGACGACCACAACGGCGAAGGCCGCCAATGCGAGACGGCGTGCGGTTGTCGGGTTCACCCGGCCATCATCCCAGCAGCGGCGTTCCGGGAGCGTTACGACGCGTACCGAGCGGCCAGCCCGCGCCCGGCCGCAGCCAGCCTGGTGCGGAGCTCAAGCGGCGCGATCACCTCGACCGCCCCGGCCAGCGGTACGAGGTCGGCGTAGGCGTACTCGACACGCTCGAACGTCAGCGTCAGCTCGGTGCGGCCGTCGCCGGTGGGCTTCCCCGGACGGTCGACCGTGGGGCGGACGGTGGCGTCGACCGCCGCCCGCAGCGCGCCGATGTCGCCTTCGGCAACACGCAGGGTCACGTCCATCCGCGGCCGGCTCGACTCGAACTCGTCGCGCGACTGTTCCCAGAATGCGGCGAGGTCGAATCCTCGCGGCCGCCGGAAGCCCTCGGCGCCGACCACAACCGAGCTGAAGCGGGACACCCGGTAGATGCGCGGCTCGCCGGCCGCCGGCCTGGCGGCGAGATACCAGACGCCCGCCTTCAGCACGAGCCCGAGCGGCTCCAGCGCGAGCGTCTCGGCGACATCCCGCCGGTACTCCGCCTGCACGCGCAGGCGATCGGCGGCGGCGCTCGCCAGCTCGGCGACGAACGCCGGGTCGTCCCGGTCGCTGAACCAGCGCGGCTCGTCGACATGGATCAGCTGCTGCGCCCGCGATGCCGCCTGGCGCAGGTCGCCGGGCAGCGATGCCAGAACCTTCCGCTGGGCGTCGACCAGCAGCGCGCCCAGGCCGAGCGCACCGGCGGCGCCGGGTGCGCCGACCAGCAGCGCCTGGGCCTCGCCGGCTGACAGCGGTACGCGGCTGCGGTGGCCGGCCGGCAGCGCGAAGCCGCCGCCCGGGCCGCGGTCAGCCCGCACCGGCACGCCGGCGTCGAGCAGCGCATCGATGTCCCGGTGCACCGTGCGCGTCGACACGCCCAGCCGCGCGGCCAGGTCGGCCGCGGTGAACCGCCGGCCGAGCTGGAGGAGCAGCAGCAACGAGATCAGCCGGCGGGCGCGCATGCGTCCGATGATAGTTGACAGATACTGGCATGATCTCCGCCTAGCCTCTCGGGACATGCATTTCGCACATCGCGCATTCGGTGGAGACGTCGACCCGCGGGTGCGGCCGGTGGTGGCGCTCAGCCTGGCGTACAACCTGTCGTTCTCGACGTTCTGGGTGCTGCTCGGCGTGTTCGCCGTGCGCGGCCTGGGCTGGTCGCCCGCGGCGGTGGGCCTGCTGTTCCTGGCCTCGTCGCCGACGGCGGCGGTCGCCAACTTCGCCAGCGGCCGGCTGTCCGACCGGGTGGGGCGGCGCCGGCCGATCGTGGCCAGCTTCCTGGCGGCGTCGGCGATCGTGGCGGCGCTGGTTCCCGCCCGCGGGCATGATCCGCTGCCGGCAGGCCTGGTCGTCCTGCTGGGCATGGCCGGCGCTCCCGCGTTGACGCTCGGGCAGGTGGTAGTCGCCGACCTCGTGCCCGGTGAGGAGGAGCGCGAGCAGGCATACGCGACCGTTCGTCTGGCCGGGAACCTGGGTGCGCTGGCCGGGCCGCCGGCCGCCGCGCTGGTGATCGCCACGGCGGGATGGAGCGCGATGCTGGCCACGATCGCCGCCGTCGGGCTTGGCGGCGCAGCGATCGCGGCGCGGATGCTGCCCGAGACGCACGCCGCCGCAGAGTCCGACGGCGGCTCGAGAGCCGTTCGCCGGCTCGCCGCAGATCGCCCGTTCCTGCTGCTGGTGCTGTCGACCCTGCTCGGGTTCACGGTGTACTGCGGGTTCGAGACCGTGCTGCCGGTGATCGCCGTCGCGGACTACGGGGTGCCCGCGACCAGCTGGGGGCTGCTGCTTGCGATCAGCCCGCTGCTGGTAGTGCTGTTCCAGCTGCGGCTGACCCGGGCGACGTCCGGTGTTCCGCCGGCGATCCGCCTGGCCGCGGCGATGGCGCTGATGGGGCTGCCGCTCTTGGTGCTGGCGGCCGCCGCGTCGGTGCCGGTGATCGCGGGCGTGATCGCCGTGTTCGTGATCGGCGAGATGCTGTGGATCCCGACGTCCCAGGCGGTCGCCGCACGGCTGGCGCCGGCGCCCCTGCGCGGCACGTACTTCGGCGTGCTGTCGGCGACGACGGGGCCCGCCTGGACGTTCGCGCCGTTCGTGGCGCTCCAGGTCGAGGCGACGTCGGGGCCGGGAGCGGTGTGGGCGATGTTCGCCGCCGTCTCGCTGGCAGGGGCCGCCGCGGGCGTCGCGGCCATCCGTGCGGCACGCGTCGATGAGTTTCGGGTTTGCGCAGGGTCTACCCGGGAAACGCAGCCTGAGAACGACGAAAGGATGACGAGATGGGCAAGTCACTGACACCCTGCCTCTGGTTCGACAGGGAGGCCGAGGACGCCGCGAAGTTCTACACGTCGGTGTTCCCGAACTCGAGGATCGTCAGCACCTCGTACTTCGGCGAGGCCGGGCCGCGTGACGACGACCTCGTGCTGACCGTCGAGTTCGAGCTCGACGGCAAGCCGTTCGTCGCGCTCAACGGCGGCCCCGACTTCACGTTCAGCGAGGCGGTCTCCTTCCAGATCGACTGCAAGGACCAGGACGAGGTCGACCGCTACTGGGAGGCGCTGTCCGAGGGCGGCGAGGAGGGCCCCTGCGGCTGGGTGAAGGATCGCTTCGGGCTGTCGTGGCAGGTCATCCCGACGCGGCTCGCGCAGCTGCTCAAGGATCCGGACCGGGACAAGGCGAACCGGGTGATGGCGGCGATGCTGAGCATGGGCAAGATCGAGGTCGCCGAGCTCGACCGGGCCGCCGACGGCGCCCACGTCGCGTAGAGCTTTCAGCTCCGGGCGCTTCCCGGCGCACGGCCGCCACCGGCGAGGGAGAATCTCGCATGGTCGAGCTCGACGGCAAGGTGGCCATCGTCACGGGAGGCGCCCGGGGTATCGGACGCGACATCGTGCTGCAGCTGGCCGGCGCCGGTTGCAACGTCGCGATCAACTGCATGGGGTCGGTGGACGAGGCCGGGCGGCTGGCCGATCAGCTCTCGGCGGACGGCAGGGAGGCGATCGTGCTGCAGG
>DATLLN010000304.1:0-4833 GCA_035537835.1 Gaiellales bacterium | reverse complement strand
CCGTAGTCGGCGGTCGGCGCGATCCAGATCTGCGGGCCGCCGCGGTAGACGGCGTAGCGGGCGAGCGGCATCCGGTTCTCCCAGCAGATCAGGCCGCCGATCCGGCCCAGCGGGGTGCTGACGACTCCCAGGTCGCGGCCGTCGCCGAAGCCGTGGAACAGCCGCTCCTGGAACGTCGGCATCAGCTTGCGGTGGCGGTGGAGGACGCCGTCGGGGCCGAGCAGCAGCATCGTGTTGTAGAGCGTGCCGCCGGGCCGGTCGGACTCGCGCTCGTTGACGCCGACGGCGCAGATGAGGTTGCGCTCGCGGCACTCGGCGACCAGCCGGGCGACCTCCGGCCCGTCGACGGCGACGGAGCTCTCCCACATCCGCTCCCAGATCGCCGACCCCGCGGCGCCGTCGCCGACGATCCCGCCGGCCCACGCGTTGGTCGGGTAGATCGAGAGGAAGCACTCCGGCAGCACCGCCAGCTCCGCCCCCTGCCCGGCGACGTCGGCCAGGAGCGCACAGGCCTTCTCGACGCTCGCCTCGAGGTCGAGGACGACAGGCGCAGCCTGGATCGCGGCGATGCGGACGGTTCGCTCCATCGGCGCGAGCCTACACCGGCAGGGTCGGCACCTGGAACCGTGCGAAGACGGGATCGCGGGCGACGATCGCGAACCCCTCGAGCTGTGCCTGGGCGACCAGCACGCGGTCGACGTCGTCGCCACCCTGGTGCGCGAGGGCCCCCGCCAGCGCCGCGTGCTCAGCCGTGACGGCCAGCGTGCGGAACTCTGGCTCGGCCACGTGGTCGAGCCACTCGTCCGGGATCTCGACGCGGCTCTCGGCCCGCCATCGCTCGATCTCCCAGATCGTGGCGGCGCTAATTGCGACCTGATTTTCTGGATATGCCATTGCCTTAGTGGCATTCGGCTGCATCCGCTCGCCGCCCTCCAGCCACCAGAGCAGCGGCTCGGAATCGACCAGCAGCCTCACGGCGAGCCGTCGCCGTGGAAGACGACGCGCCCGCGCAGGGCGCCCGGCTGCCGGCGTGCGGTGCCCGGGGCGATCGGCTGGAGCCGGACGAGCGGCGTGCCGGCACGCGCGATCAGCACCTCCTCGCCCGCCAGCGCACGCTCGACCAGCCGCGACAGCTGCGTCTTTGCCTCGTGCATGTTCGCAACCACCCCACTAGCTTAGCTCAGCCGAGCTACGAGTGCCCGGCACCGACCCCGGCACGGTGCCCGGCACGCGTAGACTGCGCCCCGTGAGCGACGACTGCCTGTTCTGCCAGATCGTGGCCGGCGCGGTGCCCAGCATCCGCGTCCACGAGGACGAGCGCGCGATCGCGATCATGGACATCTACCCGGCAACCCGCGGCCACGTGCTGGTGATCCCCCGCGAGCACGCGGACGACATCCACGGCGCGTCCGACGACGACGTGGCGCACTGCGCATCGGTCGCCAAGCGGCTCGCCGGGCGGGCGATGGCCACACTGGCCGCCGACGGGGTGACGATCATGCAGAGCAACGGCGCCGCCGCCTGGCAGACGATCTTCCACTACCACGTGCACGTCGTCCCGCGGTACCACGACGACCCGCTGGAGCTGCCCTGGACGCCCGCTCCGGCCGATCAGGACGAGCTCCGTCGCATAAGCCAGTCTTATTCGACGGATTAGCTGGGCTTCTGTAAACTTCGGCAGATGGGAGACCTTCCGGCATCGACGGACGTGCTCGTCGTGGGCAGCGGCGGCGCCGGTCTGGCCGCGGCCTGGGCCGCGCACCGCGCCGGCGCCCGCGTCACCGTGATCACCAAGGGCACGGCCGCCTCCTGCAACACGGGCAAGGCGCAAGGTGGGATCCAGGCGGCGATCGGCCCCGACGACTCGCCCGAGCAGCACGCCGGCGACGTCTACCGCTCCTCGCACGACACCGCCGACCTCGAGCTGGTGGAGGCGCTGACCGGCGACGCGCCGGGCGCGATCTCCTGGCTGGAGGGGCTCGGCGTCGAGTTCTCCCGCGAGGGCGACGGCTATCGCCTCGCACGCTGCGGCGGCGCCACCGCCAAGCGGCTGCTGCAGGTCGGCGACCGCACCGGCCACGCGATCGCCCACGCACTGCGCGGCGCGATGGCGGCGGACGGCGTGCCGATCGTCGATCACACCACGCTGATCGCGCTCGACCGGCCGAACGGGCATTTCGCAGTCACCGTCGAGCAGTCGGGCGAGCGGCGCACGGTGGACTCCGGCACCGTGGTGCTGGCCGCCGGCGGGCGCTGCTTCGCCGAGGCGCGCGAGCGCGGGGTGCTGACCACCAACGGGCCCGGCGCGACCGGCGAGGTCGGCCGGATCGCCGCCGAGATCGGCGCCGAGACGCGCGACACGGATTCCTTGCAGCACCACCCCAACGGCGGAGCGTGGCCGCCGCCGCTGCAGGGCTACTCGATCCCTGAGACCACCCGGGCCTACGGCGCGCTGCTGGTGAACGGCCAGGGCGAGCGGTTCATCGACGAGCTGGCGCCTCGCGACACCGTGGCCGACGCCATAGTCCGCGAGTGCGAGGAGGACCGCGGCCTGACCACGCCGGACGGCCACCCCGCCGTGCTGCTGGACACCCGGCCGATCGAGCCGGAGACGGCGGCGCAGGTGCTGCCGTACATGCTGCGGCGCTACCGCGCGGCGGGTGTCGACCCGCTGGCCGAGCCGATCCTCACCTATCCCGTGCTTCACTACCAGAACGGCGGGCTCGTCATCGGCACCGACGGGCAGACCACCGTGGAGGGCCTGTACGCAGCCGGAGAGATCACCGGCGGGGTGCACGGCCGCAACAGGATGATGGGCAACTCCCTGCTCGACTGCGCCGTGTTCGGCCGGCGGGCGGGGCGCGCGGCGGCGGAAGCGGCGCGCTGAAAGGACTGGCTTTGAGCACGACCGTGGACACCGATCTGATCAAGACCGTCGAGGACGCCGGCGCGCATCTGTACGTCTGGTCGCTGAAGGACATCCCGCAGGACCTGCGAGACGCGCTGGCCGCGGCGCGGGATCGGGAGACGCACCCCGTCGGCCGCAAGATCCTGGAGACGATCGCCACCAACGTCGCCGTCGCCGACGACCAGAAGAACCTGGTCTGCCAAGACACCGGGATCGCCGTCTTCTACGTCCGCCTGGGCGAGCAGTTCCCGCTGCACCCGGCGCGCATCGAGACCGCGCTGCGCGAAGGCACGCGCCGGGCGACGCTGGAGCACCCGCTGCGCTCGAACACCGTGCACACGCTGACCCGCAAGCCGACCGGCGACAACACCGGCCACCGGATCCCGCACATCCACTGGGAGTTCGTGCCCGACTGGGACGGCATGGACGTCAAGTGCGTGCCCAAGGGCTCGGGCTCCGAGAACATGAGCTTCCTGAAGATGCTGGTGCCCGCCGACGGCGTGAAGGGCATCAAGCGGTTCGTGCTGGACTCGGTCGTCGGCGCCGGCGGCAAGCCCTGTCCGCCGGGGATCGTGGGCGTCGGCATCGGCGGCTCCGCAGACCTGGCGATGCACCTGGCCAAGGAGGCGATCGCCCGCCCGGTCGACACGTCCAACCCCGATCCCGACGTCGCGGCGCTGGAGACGGAGCTGTTCCAGCTGCTGAACGAGACCGGCGTCGGCCCGATGGGCCTGGGCGGCGACACCACGGTGCTGTCCGTCCACGTCGAGCAGGCGCACACGCACATCACCCTCAACCCCGTGGCGGTCAACTACCAGTGCTGGGCGGCGCGCCGGGCATCGGTGCACATCGCAGCCGACGGCACCGTCGAGTACGACCGGGAGGCCTGAGGTGGCACACCACGAGATCACCTTCCCCACGGACGAGGCGACGGTGCGCGAGCTGCACGCCGGCGATACGGTGACCATCCAGGGCCACATCATCGGCATCCGCGACGCCACGCAGATCCGGATCTTCGACCAGGGCCAGGAGCCGCCGTTCTCGCTCGAGGGCGCGGCGCTGCTGCACACGGCGCCCAACGTGCGCAAGCGCGACGACGGCGGCTACGAGCCGATGTGCATCGGCACGACCACCAGCGCGCGGATGAGCCGGTTCACCGAGGGCCTCGTCCGCGACCATGGGTCGCGCGCGATCATCGGCAAGGGCGGGCTGCTGCCGGAGGCCCTGGAGCCGCTGCGCGAGCACGGCGGCGTCTACCTGGCGATCGTCGGCGGCGCCGCGGCGCTGGAGACGACCCAGATCGAGGAGATCGAGCGGGTCGAGTGGGAGGACCTGATGCCCGAGTGCTTGTGGCTGTTCCGGGTACGGGACTTCGGGCCGCTGATCGTCGGGATGGACACCCACGGCGAGTCGCTCTACGAGAACGTCCAGGTCGAGGCGCGGAAGCGGCTCGAGGAATCGATCTACGAAAGGCTCTGAGATGGTCGAAGAGTTCCTTGGCCTGCCGATGCGACCGTCCAAGCCGCGCGAGCGTGGCCTGACGCACGTGATCGACAAGGGCCTGACGCTGGCCGAGGTCGACGGCATGTTCGAAGCGGCCGGCGACTACGTCGACATCGTCAAACTCGGCTGGGGCACCAGCTACGTGACGCGCAACCTGCGCGAGAAGGTGCAGCGCTACCACGACCACGGCACGCCCGTGATGTGCGGCGGCACGCTGCTCGAGGCGGCGGTCGCCCGCGGCCGCGTGGAGGAGTTCCGGCGCTGGAACCAGGACGTCGGCTTCACGCACGTCGAGGTCTCGGACGGCACGCTGCGGATGGAGCGCGAGAGCAAGCAGGAGCTGATCCGCTCGCTGGCCCGTGACTTCGTCGTGCTGTCCGAGGTCGGATCGAAGGATCAGGACGCGATCTACGCGCCCTACC
>DATLLN010000303.1:0-5737 GCA_035537835.1 Gaiellales bacterium | reverse complement strand
CTATCCGACAGCTCGGCGGCCACCGCCAGTGCCGGGACGACGTGTCCCGCCGTGCCGCCGGCTGCGATCAGCACTCGCGGCCGCGCGCTTGGAAGAGGCTTTGGGTTTGGCATCGGAGGTTGTCGTGCGGCCGCGTGCGCGGGACGACACCGCCGTCTCGCTGTCGGCCACGTTCAGCATGACGCCGACCAGGGCGAGCATCACGACCAGGCTCGAGCCGCCCGAGCTTATCAGCGGCAGCGGGACGCCGGTCAGCGGCAGCACGCCCAGCACGGCGCCCAGGTTGACAAACGCCTGGCCCGCGACGAGGCAGGTGGCGCCGGCGACCAGGTACTTGCCGAACGGATCCTTGCAGCGCATCGCGATCCGGAACCCGAGCACGGCGAACGCCGCGAAGGCGAGCACGGTGACGAGGATCCCGATCAGCCCCAGCTCCTCGCCGATCACCGACGCGATCATGTCCGTCGACGCCTCCGGCGTGTAGCTCTTCTGCGTTCCGTTGCCCAGTCCGACACCGGTCCACCCGCCGCTGCCCAGGCCGTACATCGCCTGGATCACCTGGTATCCGGTCGCCTGCGGATCCTTCTGCGGATCGAGGAACGTCGTGATCCGCTGCATCTGGTACGGCTCGCGGATCACCGTGTACGTGACCACGACGAGCGCCGGGATGGTCACCGAGAGGAACAGCCGGAACGGCGTCCCGGCCACGACCAGCACGCCGCACACCATCAGCACGATCGCGATGGTCGTGCCCAGGTCGGGCTCGATCTTGACCAGCGCGCACACGACCAGCACCACGGCGCCCAGCGGATTGATCAGCTCCATCAGCGTCTGCGGCGGCCGCCGGCGGGAGGCCAGCACGGCGGCGGCGAAGAGCAGCATCGCCGCTTTGGCGAACTCCGACGGCTGGATCGAGATCGGACCGAGCAGCAGCCAGCGCCGCGCGTTGTTGATCTCGGCGCCGATGCCCGGCACCAGCACGAGCACCAGCAGCAGCACGACCAGCCCGAGCACCGGCACGGCCATGTAGCGCAGCCGCCGGTAGGGGAACCGCGCCAGGCCGGCCATCAGCGCGATGCCCAGGCCGGCGTAAATCCCCTGCTTCATCAGCACCGACACCGGGTCGCGGCCGAACAGCACCGCGGTGCCGCTGGACGCGCTGTAGACCATGATCAGGCCGAACGCGACCAGCCCGAGGGTCACCAGCATCAGCAGGTGGTACTCGATCGGCGCGACCGCCTCGCGGCGCCGGCGGCCCTGCCGCCGCGGCGTCGCGGGCGCCGCCTCGGACGCCGTATCAGACGCCAACGGGCACCTCCTGGGCGAGCCGGCGGAACTCGTCGCCGCGGTGCTCGTAGTCGCGGAACTGGTCGAACGACGCGCATGCGGGGGACAGCAGCACGGTGTCGCCCGGGGATGCATCGGCCGCCGCCTGGGCGACCGCCGTGGGCAGGTCGCCCGAGTCGGTGTGGGCGACGCCGCGCTCGTCGAGCTCCGTGGCGATCGTGCCGGCCGCCTGGCCGATCAGGTAGACGCCGGCCACCGGGCCGTCGGCCACGGCCTCGGCCAGCTCTGCGAATGAGGCGCCCTTCAGGGAGCCGCCGAGGATCAGGCGGATGCCGTCGTCGAACGCGGTCAGCGCCATCATCGCGGCCTCGGGATTGGTCGCCTTGGAGTCGTTGACGAACGAGACGCCGTCGCGGGTCGCCACCACCTCCAGCCGGTGCGGCGGTGGGATGAAGTCGCGCAGGGCGCGGTCGCGGTCGGCCAGGGAAACGCCGATCGCCTCGGCGGCCAGCGCGGCCGCGAGAGCGTTCTCGAGGTTGTGCTGGCCACGGATGCCCGCATGCTGCCAGTCGATCCGGTCGGACTGGTCGCGCGAGAACCACTCCCGGCGGCCGCGCCCGGGAAGGTCGCCCGCGCGCAGGATGGGGTCGTCCGCGTTGAGCACCGCGACGTCCTCGGGGCGCTGATTCTCGAGCAGCCGCAGCTTGGCCCGCAGGTAGGCATCCAGCGAGCCGTGGCGGTCGATGTGATCGGGCGTGATGTTCAGCACCACGGCGACCTCGGCGTGGAACGTGTCGATGTCCTCGAGCTGGAAGCTGGACAGCTCGGCCACCACCCACGCGTCGGGGTCGATCCGCCCTGGCAGCTCGGTCAGCGCGCGGCCGATGTTGCCCGCCACCTCGACGGGCAGCCCGCCGGCGCGCAGCATCGCGCCGATCAGCTCGGTCGTGGTGGTCTTGCCGTTGGTGCCGGTGACTCCGACGAACGGGTTGGACAGCATCCTGTGCGCCAGCTCGACCTCGCCCCACACGGGCACGCCCGCAGCCCGTGCGGCCCGCACCACCGGCGCCTCACCGGGCACCCCGGGGCTCTTGATCAGCGCTGTCAGTCCGGCCACCGGCACCTCATCCTGTCCGGTCACGTATTCGACGCCGATCGCGTCGAGCCTGGCCGTATCCAGGCCGGTACCGGAGTCGAAGCCGCGGACGCTGGCACCCGGCCACAGCCGGTGGATCGCCTCGCACGACGCCAGCCCGGAGCGGCGCAGGCCGACGACCAGGTAGTCACCGTCCCTCATCGGAACTTCGAGTAGGCGAGGTAGTAGAGGACGAAACCGCTGGCGCCGAACATCGCCGCCGCGATCCAGAAGCGGACGATGATCTTGTTCTCGGTCCACTCCAGCATCTCGAAGTGGTGGTGGATCGGCGCCATCAGGAACACGCGCTTGCCGGTCAGCTTGAACCACAGCACCTGGATCGCCACCGACAGCGCCTCCAGCACGAACACGCCGCCGATCAGCACCAGCAGCACCTCGGTCTTGGTGAACACCGCCATCGCCGCCAGCGCCCCGCCCAGCCCGAACGAACCGGTGTCTCCCATGAAGACGTCCGCCGGGTAGGCGTTGTACCAGAGGAACCCGACACAGCCGCCGACCAGCGCGGCGCCGATGATCGCCAGATCGATGCGGCTGTTCGCGCCCTCCGGCGTGAGGCCGCCGGGCGACAGGAATGCCACCACCATCATCGCCGTGTAGGTGAGCATCGCGATCGTCACCGTGCCCGCGGCCAGGCCGTCCAGCCCATCCGTCAGGTTGACGGCATTGGCGGCTCCGGCAACAACGAAGAACAGCAGCACGTAGTAGACCGGGCCCAACTCGAAGCGCACGTCGATCAGCGGCAGATACACGTCGGTGGACAGCCCCTGGCGGTCGGCGACGTACGCCAGCACGGCCGTCACACCCAGCAGCAGCAGCATCTTCCACCGCCCCGACAGGCCCAGCGAGCGCTTGTGGACAAGCTTCATGTAGTCGTCGATGAACCCGATCCCGGCGCAGGCCAGCATCACGCCGGCCACCGTCAGCGCCGGCGTCGTGTACTTGCTCAGCGGCAGGAAGGCGACCAGCGCGCAGGCCAGCAGGAACATGCCGCCCATCGTCGGCGTGCCCTGCTTGATGATGTGCCCGGCCGGCCCCTCCTCGCGGATCTGCTGCCCGAACGCGCGGCGCCGGAAGAACGCGATGAACAACGGCCCGATCGCGATCGCCAGCACGATCGCGATCACGCCTGCGGCCAGGGCCAGCTTCACGGGGCGACCGCCTCGACGACCGCTTCCAGGCCCATCGACCGGCTGCCCTTGACCAGCACCACGTCACCCGGCGCCAGCAGCTCGCCGATCGCGCCGACCGCCTCGTCGCGGGTGGCGAACCACGAGCCGCCGTAGCTGCGGGCCAGCTCGCCGACGGCGACCACCAGCTCGATGCCCAGCTCGTCCGCCTGCCGCCCGACTTCGGCGTGGTGCGCCGGCCCGTCCGGGCCCAGCTCGGCCATGTCGCCGTGCTCGGCGACATGGCCGAGCACGGCGACCGTCCGGCGGCCCTCCGACACGTCCGCCAGGTGGCGTAGCGCCGCCGCCATCGACGTCGGGTTGGCGTTGTAACAGTCGGCGATCAGCAGGCCGCCGCCCGGCAGCTCGATCTCCTCACCGCGCCAGCGGGAGAACCTCACGTCCCCCGCCCCACGCGCCAGCTCGTCCGCCGGTAGGCCGAGCACGTCGTAGACGGCCGCGGCCGCCGTCAGGTTCAAGGCGTCGTGACGGGATGTGAAGTTCACCGGCACGTTCAACGTTCGACCGTGGAGCGCGATCTCCGCCTCACCCCCGCCCTCCATGCGGCGGAACGCGACGAGGCGCACGTCGGCGTCTTCGCCGTCGCCGAAACCGACCACCCGGCCGGCGTGCTCCGCGAGGTGCGGACGCAGCAGCGGCTCGCCCGCAGGCACCACCGCGACACCGCCCACCGCCAGGTGGTGGAGGATCTCGGCCTTCGCCTGCGCGACCCGCTCGACGGTGCCCAGCAGCTCCAGATGGACGGGGCCGACGGAGGTGATCACGGCGACGTCGGGAAGCGCGATCTCCGCAAGGTAGGCGATCTGCCCGAGGCCGCGCATCGCCATCTCCGCGACCACCACCTCGGTGCCCTGGCCGGTGCGGCATAGCGTCAGCGGGACGCCCAGTTCGTTGTTCTGGTTCTCGCGGCTGGCGACGACGCTGACGTGTGGCTCGAGCAGCGCGCGCAGCACGTCCTTGGTCGACGTCTTCCCCGTCGAGCCGGTGATGCCGACCACGCGGGCGGCCGAGCGCTGGCGCAAAAGTGCGGCGATCCGGCCCAGCGCGACCAGCGGGTCGTCCACGTGCACCCGGCGCGGGCCGGGACTGGCTCGCGGCACCAGCGCCGCGGCCGCACCCGCGGCGAGCGCCGCGTCAACGAACTCCCCACCGTCCGCCCGGGTGCCGGGGAGCGCGACGAACAGGTCACCCGGCGACACGTCCCGGGAGTCGGTGGCGATGCCGGTGACCTGGATGGCAACATCGGTGGTGCCGCCTGTGGCGGCGGCGATCTCGACCGTCGAGAGCGGAATCATGGCTTCCGGCTGGTCAGCGCCTCCAGCGCCTCGCGCGCGACCTCGCGGTCGTCGAACGGGATCGTGCGGTCGGCGAACTGCTGGCCCTGCTCGTGGCCCTTGCCCGCGATCACCACCACGTCGCCCGCCGCGGCGCCGGTCACGGCATCCTCGATCGCCCGTCGCCGGTCGAGCTCGACCTCCATCTCGATGCCGGCTGTGATCTCGTCTGCGATCGCCTGAGGATCCTCGCTGCGCGAGTTGTCCGTGGTGACGATGGCGCGGTCGGCAAGCTTGCGGGCGACGGCGCCCATCAGCGGCCGCTTGCCGCGGTCGCGGTCGCCGCCGCAGCCGAACACGCAGATCAGCCGGCCGGCGGTGATCGCCCGCGCCGAGCGCAGGACGTTCTCCAGGGAGTCCGGCGTGTGCGCGTAGTCCACCAGCACCGTGAACGGCTGGCCGGCATCGACCGCCTCGAACCTGCCGGGCACGCCCGGCATGGCCGCGATCCCCTCGCGCACCGCGTGGTGGGGGAGGTCGAGCAGCTCGGCCACGGCCACCGCGCAGAGCACGTTCTCGACGTTGAAATGACCGCGCAGCCTGACGTCGAGCGGCAGCGGCCCGCGCGGCGTCTGTGCGATCAGCGAGATCGCGCCTTCCTCGCCCACCTCGACGGCGGCGGGGCGCACATCGGCCTCGTCGCCCGAGGCGGCGTACGTCAGCACCGGCCCGGCTGCCTCCGCCGCAAGTCGCCGGCCGTACGCGTCGCCCAGGTTGACGGCGCCCGGGCGCGCCGGGTCCTCGAACAGCCGCCGCTTGGCCAGGTAGTACGC
>DATLLN010000302.1:0-2309 GCA_035537835.1 Gaiellales bacterium | reverse complement strand
CGACATAGACCGCGCCGCGCCGGGCGTCAATCGTCGGCGCCGACCAGATGCCGCCGCCCGCCGGTCCGAACATCTGCAGGCCATCCTTGCCCTTGGCGCGCGGCCGGCTCTCGTCGACGGTGTAGGTCTTCCAGAGGACCGCGCCGGTGTTCGCGTCGAGCGCGCTGAGGCTGCCGCGGAACGTGCAGCAGGCATAGCCGCCGCGTCCACCCTGGGCCTCCTCGTTGAGACCCTGGACGGGCACGAAGACCTTGCCCTCGTACACCGCGAGCGCACCGGTGATGGCGGCCGCCGTGTGCTCGTCGACCCGGCGCATCCAGATCTGGCGGCCGGTGTTCGCGTCCACGGCGTAGGCGTTGGCGCGGCCGTCGCCGAAGAAGACGGCGTAGCCCGTCGCGGCGCCGTTCTTGTACGGAGCGACGGTGAGCGCCGTGCGCACGCCGGTTGCCGCCTTGAACGTCCAGTGGGTGCACCCGGTCTTCGGATCGAGCGCATGCACGTTGCCGTTCTCGCTGGCGACGAACATCCGTCCTCCGGCGATCGCCGGCTGCGCACGGGCGGCGGCGACGCCTTCATAGCCGAACGCCCACTTCAGTGTCAGCCGCGGCAGGTCGGCTGCCGACAGCCCGCCGTTGCGCGCGAAGCGGGTATTGGCCAGGCCGTTGCCCCAGCCGTTCCAGCCGGGTCCCTGCGCCGGGTTGGTCATCGGGCGCGACGCCGTGCACAGGTTCGCGTTCGCCGTGCGCGGCGCGGCGCCGAACGCCCGGCCGGCGAGGAACTCGGCCACCGCGCGGCGGTCGGCCTCGCCGAGCGTCGACCCCTGGACCTGCATCTTGCCCGACGTGAGCGCCGTGACGATCGCCTCGGGCGACAACTGGCGCAGGACGTCACGCGTCGGGGCATTCGACCCGCCGGCATGACACGCGGCGCAGGCGCGGTCGTACACGGCCTGGCCCGGGGCCGCTGCGGCCGGCGGCTGCGCCCACGCTGGCAGGGCAGCCGTCAACACCAGGCCGGCGATTGCCAGACGGACGAACGCGGACGTGCGGAATGCGGTGCCCATCGATGTCTCCGGAGTAATCCCGCGGGTGCGCCAGTGACGACACCCGCGCCATGGCGGGTTCGCTGCGCGGCACCCACCCTGCAGGAGTGAACGAATCCCACCGCTATCATACGGCCTGGCCCGCCGCCCCGAAGCGCCCTCGGCGCCTCTGTGCCTAACCGTCGACCGCGCTCGGGGCGCCCTGAGCCGTGTCGAAGGGCGGTGTGTGATCGGTTATCCTGACCCGTGCCACTCCACAAGGAGCATCCATGATTTTCACCGTCAACGGCCGGCAGCACGACGTCGACGTCAGCCCCGACATGCCGCTGCTCTGGGTGCTGCGCGATCGGCTCGGGCTCACCGGCACGAAGTTCGGCTGCGGCCTCGGGCAGTGCGGCGCGTGCACGGTGCACGTCGACGGCGCCGCGGTGCGGTCGTGCACGACGACGGCGCAGGCGGCGGCGGGCAAGCGCATCACCACGATTGAAGGGCTGTCGCCGACGTCGGCGCACCCGCTGCAGACGGCCTGGGTCGCCGAACAGGTGCCGCAGTGCGGCTACTGTCAATCCGGCCAGCTCATGTCCGCCGCAGCGCTGCTCGCGCGGACGCCGAAGCCGACCGATGCCCAGATCGACACTGCGATGGCTGGCAACATCTGCCGGTGCGGGACCTACCAGCGCATTCGGAAAGCAATTCACCGCGCGGCGGGCGCGTAGGAGGCCACATGTCGATTGCCCACGCTTCGCGACGTGACTTCCTGAAATCGGCCGGCGCGGCCGGTGGCGCGCTGATGATTGGCGTCTATCTCCCCGTCAAGGGCGGCGTCGAGGCGCAGGCTGCCGCGCTCGAGCCGAACGTCTGGGTGCGCATCAACGCCGACGACACCGTGCGCATCATGCTCACCCAGATCGAGATGGGCCAGGGCGTGATGACGTCGATGCCGATGCTCGTCGCCGAAGAGCTCGACTTCGACTGGACGAAGATCAAGACGGAGTGGGCGCCGGCCGACGCGAAGAAATACGGCAACCCGAACTTCGGCGGCCAGCAGCTCACCGCCGGCAGCAACAGCGTGCGCGGCATGTGGAAGGTGCTGCGTCAGGCCGGCGGCACGGCGCGGGCGATGCTCGTCACCGCGGCGGCGCAGAACTGGAACGTGCCCGAGGCGTCGCTGACCACCGACCAGGGCGAAGTGATTCACCAGGCGTCGGGACGGCGGGCCAGGTACGGCTCGCTCGTCGCGCGTGCCTCGGCCCTGCCCGTGCCGGCG
>DATLLN010000301.1:0-2824 GCA_035537835.1 Gaiellales bacterium | reverse complement strand
ACGCGCTCCTCGTTGATCGCCGACCCGCGCTCCTCCATCCACATGTGCGCGCCGCCGGCACCACAGCAGAACGTGCGCCGCCCGTGGCGCTCCATCTCGACCGGCCGGCCGACGGCCTCGACCAGCTCGCGCGGCTCGGCCATCACGTCGTTGTGCCGCGCCAGGTAGCAGGAGTCGTGGTAGGTGATCGTGCCCTCGCCCTGCACCGGCGAGAGCCGGCCCTCACGCACCAGGTCGGACAGCAGCTCCGTGTGGTGCATCACCTCGTAGCGGCCACCGAAGTCCGGGTACTCGTTGGCCAGGGTGTTGAAGCAGTGGGGGCAGCTGGCGACGATCTTCGTCACGCCGGCGTCGTTCAGCGTCTCGACGTTCCCCTCCGCGAAGGCCTGGAACACGTACTCGTTGCCCATCCGCCGGGCGGGATCGCCGGTGCACGACTCGCGCGGCCCAAGGATGGCGAAGTCGACGCCGGCGGCCTGGAGCAGCTTCGCGGTCGAGATCGCCGTCTCGCGGGCGCGCTCGTCGTACGAGGCGGCGCAGCCGACCCAGTAGAGCACCTCCGGCGGCGCCTCGCCCGGCTCGAGCACCCGCACACCGAGGCCCTCGGTCCAAGACGCCCGTTCCTGCTGGGCCTTGCCCCACGGGTTCGACGAGCGCTCGACGTCGCGCAGCATCGGCTCGGCCTCCGCGGGGAACCGCGCCTCGGCCATCACCAGGTGGCGGCGCAGGTCGACGATGTGGTCGATGTGCTCGATCGACACCGGGCACTCGCGAACGCACGCGCCGCAGGTGACGCAGTCCCAGACCACCTCGTCGGTGACCGCGCCGGGAACCAGCGGCGCCATGCCGGCGGCCTCGTCTCCGGCCAGCAGCTTCGGGCCCTCGGCGAGCAGATGGTCGCGCAGCCCCATGATCAGCAGCTTGGGCGACAGATCCTTGCCGGTCGCCCACGCCGGGCAGACCTCCTGGCAGCGGCCGCATTCGGTGCACGAGACAGTGTCCACCATCTGCTTCCAGGTCATGTCGGTCAGCGTGCCGGCGCCCATCCGGATCTCGTCCTCGGGGACGTCCGGATCGTCGAACCGCAGCGGCTCGAGCCGGCCGCGGGCGCGCGTCTGGCCGAAGTACACGTTGATCGCGGCGGTGACGATGTGCAGGTGCTTCGAGTAGGGCAGGTAGGCCAGGAACGACAGGATGATCAGGACGTGCGCCCACACGAAGACGCGCTCGGCGACCTCGGTGCCGTCGCCGCCGCCGAACAGGTTCGAGAGCGCGTCCGACACCGGCGACCAGCCGGCGGGCCACTCGTTCAGCCCCAGCGCGATCCGCGACGCGTGCCACAGCAGCAGCGTGGTCACGATCCCGGCGATCATCGCCAGGATCAGGTCGGCCTCGCCCAGATGGCTGCCGCGGAAGCGGTCGGGCCGCTGCACCTTGCGGATGAAGAACGCGGTCGCCACGCCGGCCAGTACGAGCACCGCGAACAGATCGACCAGGAACGCGAACCAGCCCTGCTCGGCCAGCCAGGGGATCGACGCGTCCTTGTCGACCGCGCCGATCATCGCCATGATGATCGTCGGGAAGAGGACGATGAAGCCCCAGAAGATGAAGGCGTGCATCAGCCCGGGGACGACGCGCTGCAGCAGCTTCTTCTGGCCGAGCGCGATCACCGCCTCCTGGCGGACGCGGGCCGGGACGTCGTCGAAGCGCGGCGCCGGCTGGCCCAGCCGCACGATCCGCACGAGCAGCACCGCGCGCCGGGCGAACATGCCCCCGCAGATCGCGAGCGCCGCCAGCAGCGCGATCAGCGCGACGGGGTCTATCCGCCGCCCGCCTTCCGCACCTCGGCGGCGATCGCCGGGATCACCTCGTGCAGGTCGCCGATGACGGCGTAGTCGGCGTTGGCGACGATCGGCGCCTCGGGGTCGATGTTGACGGCGATGATCCGCTTGGCGCCTTTGCAGCCGGCCATGTGCTGGGTCGCACCGCTGATCCCGCAGGCCAGGTAGACCTCGGGCGCGATCTTGGTGCCGGTCTGCCCGACCTGGTCGGTGTGCGACCGCCACCCGGCGATGGTCACCGCGCGCGAGCACCCGACGGCGCCGCCCAGCAGCGCGGCGAGCTCCTCTGCGGGCGCGAACCCCTCGGGCGATCCGGCGCCGCGGCCGCAGCTGACCACGAACCTGGCGTCGGCCAGCGACACGCCGCCGCCCGCGTCCGGCGTCACCTGATCGGTGACGCGCGCAATCAAATCGGCATCCTGCAGCACCGGTGCGAACGGCTCGACCGCCGCCGGACCGCCGCCGGTGTGCTGCGCCTGGACGGTGTGCGGCGCGACCGTCAGCAGCCTGACGGGCCCGGAGACGCGCGCCTCCTCGAGCAGGCTGCCGCCCCAGCGGATGCGGGTCACCGTGTCGCCGTCGACGGCCGTGCAGTTGGCCGCGAACGGCAGGTCGCGCCGGGCGGCTGTCGTCGCCGGCGATCGTCGGCCCGGGCACCGAGCGGGGCAACGAGGTGCTCGCGCATGCGGCTGCGATCGGCGATCTGCCGCTGGCGGCGAACTGCACCGCCGTCGCATCGGGTGACGAGCTGACGGTGACCCGCGTCCGCTGGGGCGGCAGCCTGCTCGAGGAGGCGCGCGTGTCCGGGCCCGTCAAGCTGCTGACCGTCGCGCCGCACACCGTCCAGGCGGAGAACACCGGCGGCGGTACGGCGGCGGTCGAGCCGTTCGCACCGGCGCTGCAAGATGCTGACCTGATTGCGCGCGTCACCGCGCAGGTGACGCCGGACGCGGGCGGCGGCGTGTCGCTGGCCGACGCCAGGT
>DATLLN010000300.1:0-2844 GCA_035537835.1 Gaiellales bacterium | reverse complement strand
CTGGTCGGCCGCGACATCGTGCGGGGGCGCTGTGGACACGTAGGGCCGCCCGACGCTCGGGACGTCGCCAATGCGGGTCTCTGGTAGGTCGTGGAACAGCCCGAGCACCGCCGCCCGGTCGGGGTCGGCGCCCTCAAGCGCGGCGATGATGTAGGCAAGGACACCGACGCGGAAGCTGTGCTCGGCGACGGACTCGGGGTCGCGGACGCCGGCGAGCAGCCAGCCTGCACGGGGGAGCCGCTTGAGCTGGCCGGTCTCGTAGGCGAACTTGACAACTCCGTGCAAGGCGTCCATCTCAACCCGCGCTCTCTGCTAGGTATCGGACCTGTTCTAACCGTCGCGCGGCGTCGCCGTCCAAGCCCGCGACGTCGAGCGCATGGGCTGCGGCAGCTTCCACGCGACCGGCAACCTGTGGCCTGCGCAGGAGGTGGCGGCGGTGACGCAGCAGCGACCACAGCGCGTGCGCGCACAGTTCCCGGTATGGCGCGTGAACCGCACCGTCGATGAGGGAGTCAAGCAGGCGTTCACCCGACCAGGGGTCGGTGGGGCGGGTCATGTCGGCGTCGGCGCTCCACGGGGCGGTGTGCTCACCCACCCAGTACGCCCAGTAGTTCAGGTTGGCCTGGATACCGACGTCGTCGGAGAGGCCGTGCCGGATGAACCGGCGGAGGGGCTCGGGATCGCCGGCGTGGGCTGAGGAGACGGCCTGGGACCGAGCGACGGCCCAGTAGGGCGACCAGGACCGGAGGTCGGGCTGGGCACGGACGTCGGTGGCGGCGCGTTCGCGCAGCCACTCCTGCGACGCAGCGTTGTCCGCAACGAGGAACTTCACCTGCCGGCGGATCATGGCGCTGCGCTCGTCCGCGGCGGGCTGGTCGGCGGCCTTCTGCAGGTCGGTGGCGACGGCGTCACGCACGCCCGACGCGACGTGTAGCCGCGCCCTACGCGGTAACTGCCGGGGCGGCGGGCCTGCCAACGGCCAGGCCAGCAACTCGGTGAGGGTGCGATCGGGCACGAGCAGCGAGAGAGGATGTTCACCGGCAGGGCCGGTCGCCATGTCGTTGTAGATCGAGTCCGCGAGCAACGCCTGGTCGAGGACGTGCAGAAGGCCGGGCGCCGCACCGTTGAGCCGCAATCGGCGGTTGAGCCGTTGCACGTCCTGGAAGCTCGCGCGAACCAGGGGGCGACGGCCCGATTCCCATGCCTGGACCGTGCTCAGTCCGACCTGGAGCTGCTCGGCGAGTTCCTCCTGGGTGGGGCCGGTCTCCGCGCGGATGGCGGCCAGGACCGCGCCGGCGACGCGTCCGACTACCTCGTCCGCACCGGCAGTGAGGGTCTTGCCCGGCATCAGGGCCCCTTCCTCTCCGGTGACCTCCCCGATCCGCACTGGGGGTCAGCGGTATGCGCTCTGACCTGCCCATACGGTCGGACGACCAGGTCGTGCCGCTCCAAGGGTAAGGGCGGCATCGGCGCTGCCGAGGCCGTTGGAGGAGATCTCCATGACGGGATCCGCCCTAGTCAGCAGGAAGCTCGTAGACCAGCTCGAAGCGTTCGGCGAGCACGACGATGTGGTTGAGCTCCAGCGCTCGGTCGGTGCCGTAGGCGACGCGGGTGATGCGCAGGACGGGCTCACCCCGTCCGATGTCCAGCTCGGCGGCCTCCACATCGTCTGGGGCAGAGGTCCGCACGCGTTCGATGAAGTAGCTGAGCTGGTGCCCGGCTTCCTCGAGGCGAGCGTAGATGCCGCCCGGCCCAGTGTCCTGTTGCTCGATCAATGTGCCGCGGGTCAAGTCACGGGGGAGGTACGACGTCGCAAGCTGCACGGGGACGCCGTCGGCACGCATCACTCGGTCACGGACGAACACCTCGCTGCCTCCGGCGATTCGCAACTCCTGGGCGAGATCAGCGTCTGCGGCTTGTGCGCGGAGCGTGACGTCGACCTCCGGTCGCCACTGGCCGGCGGCGGCATCGGTGAGGAACGTGCCAGGTCCCTCGGAGCGTTCCTCGCGGCTCAACCTGTTCCTGGCCAGCCGCTGGATGGGTCGTCGGGCGCGGACCTGCACACGTCCGCCAGGCGTGCTGGTAATCAGACCTTCGCTGCGCAGCTGCTCTACGGCGTTCTGCACGGTCTGACGAGCGACCCCGTACCGCTCCATCAGCTCGGCGCCGGTCGGCAGCCGATCACCGGGTTCGTATTCCCTGGCTCCGATCGCGCGGCGGAGATCGGCAGCGATGAGACGCCACGGTCGGTCCCTAGCCATCAGGAGATGCTATCTAGACAGCCAAGGCGATGTCGTGACACCCTCCATACAAAAAAGCTATCTAGATTAGTTTTCTTACAGGAGGTCGAGTGAGATGTCGATCTATCGAATGGTGCTGACCGGCCTGGCCGCGATGGGCGCCGTTGCGCTGTGTTCGGCGATCTGGCCGGCGATGGCGGCCGTCGTCACCGCTGTGTTCGTGTCACTGCTGGTCACGGTTATGACGGTCCCGGCGGCGCTTGGCGTGCGGCGGGTTCACAGCGAGCTGGCGGGGCGGCGTGAGCTGCGGACGATGCGGGCGGTGGCCGCCGCAGCGGACGCCGCGGCGCCGGTCGTCCCGACCCTCGCGGAGCTGCGGGACTCGGCGTGAGCGGCGTCGCGCAGGAGCTGGCCTGGCTGCCGGAGACGACGCGCCGGCTGCTCGCCGTGCACGTCTCGGACGGGCGGGGGAGGTGTCGGGGGTGCACGACGCCGGGTACCGGCATGCCGGGCCAGCTCCTGCGCGACGCCGCTCACGCCGAGTCCCGCAGCTCCGCGAGGGTCGGGACGACCGGCGCCGCGGCGTCCGCTGCGGCGGCCACCG
>DATLLN010000299.1:0-2715 GCA_035537835.1 Gaiellales bacterium | reverse complement strand
GCGTGCAGCGCCCAGTGGATGCCGACGATCTGCGCCACCCATGACAACGCTGCCGTGAACAGCCCCCAGGCGAGCAGCCGCGGGTGGCGGAAGATCGCCTGCCCGTGCCGCATCGCGCTCGAGATCGCCGTCGCCGACAGGCCGAGCAGCGTCCACCACCGTTCGACTGGATCGCTCTCCTCGTCGCTGCCGACCTGCCGCCGCCGGTAGCGGGCCCAGACCTCGATAGTGCCGGCGACGATGGCGATGGTGATGACTACGGCCGCCAGCACCCACAGCAGGTCGCCCGCCCAGCCGGGAATCGAGACCAGCGTGGTGATGCCGAGCAGCACGGCCAGCAGCGTCACCGCAAGCAGCAGCTGCTCGGTGACCAGCGTGCCGACGGCGGTCGGCACCGGCATATCGACGCCGCGCGCGATCAGCTTGCGGCGCAGCGTGGAGACGCGCGCGACCTCGCCCAGCCGGGCGAACAGCACGGTGTTCAGCAGGAAGCCGATGAAGATCGCCGGGATCACCTCCTCCAGCAGCTTGACGTGGATCCGCTCCCCGCCCTCCTCGTCGGCCGGCACCGCGTCCAGGGCCGCCTGCCAGGTCAGCGCCTTCGCGCCGACCGACGCCAGGTTCGCGACCAGCGCGGCGGAGACCAGCGCCGGATCGGCGGTCGTGATCACCGCGCCGATCGACTTCAGCCCGAAGCGACTGCTGACGAAGTAGACGATCGCCGCCACCACCGCGCCCAGGAGGGCGGCGCGCAGGAGCATCCGCCGCCGCGGCCGCAGCTCCGCCGCCAGCTCGGACACGGTGACGAACTCCAGGCCCAGCTCGTGGCCCTTATCGATGATCTGCGGCAGCGCCTCGACGGTCTGCGTGCGGTCGCGGCCGTTCCCCGATCCGTCGGCGTCGTGCAGCAGCAGGATCGCGCCCGGCTTCAGGCGCGAGACGCTGCGGCCGACGATCCGCTCGACTCCGGGCAGTGCGGTGTCCCAGACGCCGGCAGTCCAGCCGACCACCCGGTAGCCGAGCCGCTTGGCCACGGTCGTCAGGAACGGGCTACGGAAGCCGTGCGGCGTGCGGAACAGCGGCGCGGGCGGCTGCCCGACCGCCTCGACCACCGCCTCCTCGGCCGAGCGCAGCTGGTAGGCGATCGCCCTCGGCCCGCCGAACGTCATGATCGAGTGATCCTCGCCGTGGCTGGCCAGCTCGTGGCCCTCGTCGACGATCCGGCGGGCGATCTCCGGGTGCGCCCGGACATTGCGGCCGAGCACGAAGAACGTGGCCTTCGCTCCGCGGTCGCGCAGCGCGTCGAGGATGGGCGGGGTGTGGAGGTCGCTCGGCCCGTCGTCGAACGTGATGGCCGCCTTCGGGCTGGGGAGCTTCCCGCGGGCGATCACGGGGCCGAACAGCGGCGAGTTGGGCGTGAACGCGCCCCAGGCGACGGCGAACAGCGCGATCAGCGCGATCGCGAAGATCGCGTCGCCCAGCTCGTCTCCCACCTTGACCGCCACCGTGCCCCAGATCAGGCACCAGACGATCGAGAGGGCTACGAAGCGAGTGATGACCTGGCGCTTGCCCATGCCGGTCGTCGTCCCGCGATCAGGTCGGTGTAGTAGGCCTGGAGGTGGCGCGTCACCGTCGGCCAGGAGTAGTTCTCGAGCGCGGTGCGGCGGCCCTCGGCGGCCATCCGCGTGCGCAGGGCGTCGTCGTCGAGCAGCGTGCGCAGCGCGTCGGCGAAGCGCTCCGGCGACCGCGCGGGATTGACCAGGAAGCCCTGACGCCCGTCCTCCATCAGCAGCTGGAACCCGCTGATACGGCTGGCGGCGACGGCCCGGCCGCAGCTCATCGCCTCGAGCAGCACCATCCCGAACGAGGCCCGGTCGCACGGCGTGCAGAAGATGTCGCCGGTGACCAGGTAGTTCGGGCGGCTGCGGTTGAGCCGGCCGGCGAAGTGGACGTAGGGGCGGGCCTCGTCGCTGACCATCCGCTCGTAGACGCGGCGCAGCGGCCCGTCGCCGACGACGATCAGCCGCACGGACGGGCCGCGCTCGGCGTACAGCAGCTGGTGGGCGCGGATCATCGTGTCGACGCCGTTCCGGGGGTCGAAACGGCCGATGAAGACGATGTTGCGGTGGTCGCCGAGCAGCTCCCCGACCGGCTCGGCGTCGGGCGAGAAGTGTTCGGCGTCGATGCCGTTGGGGATCACGTCGTAGGCGTAGGGGAAGTACGGCGTGAGCGAGCCGATGCAGGCCTCGCTGACGCAGATCCGGCCGTCCAGGCGCTCGATCGCAGGGCGGATCAGCTCGGCCTGGATGTCCATCCCGGTGGTCTGCGGGAAGACGCTGTGGAAGGTGGCGACCGACAGCGCGTCGTCCGGCGTGTTGTCGATCGCCCAGGCGGTCATCTGCGGGTTGTACGGGGCGTGGACGTGGACGACGTCGAACCCGCGCTCGCGAAAGAACGAGCCGAGGCGGCGGCCCAGCCGGGGGCCGATCGTGTGCGTCGTCTCGGCGCCGTTCCCCCAGCCGGGGACGTACAGCCGGATCGCGGTGCCCATGTGCACGACCTCGAACGTGGGGTCGGGCACGGCCATCGCGTCGTCGACGACCGCCGGCGCCTGGATCGCCTTGCCGGTGACGACGGTCACCTCGTGGCCGAGCTCGGTCAGCCCACGGGCCTGGCCGTCCACGTGCTCCGTGATGCCGCCCAGGGTGGGGTAGT
>DATLLN010000298.1:0-2788 GCA_035537835.1 Gaiellales bacterium | reverse complement strand
TCCTCGACGCCTGCCGCGCGCAGGGACGCGACCAGCCGACGCTCTGCTACGGCGACACCCTGACGCCGATCAACGCCTGCCGCGTGTGCGTGGTCGAGGTCGAGGGCTCGCGCGTGCTGGTGCCGTCGTGCGCACGCAAGGCCGAGGACGGCATGGTCGTCAAGACCGACTCCGAGCGCGTCCGCCACAGCCGCAAGATGGTGCTCGAGTTCCTCGGGTCGAGCGTCGATCTGTCGACCACCCCGAACGCCGAGCGCTGGTCGCAGGATTACGACGCGCGCCCCGAGCGCTACGGGCCGCCGGCGCCGCCCGCCGCTGCGGGCGAGCGCGACCACGCGCAGGCCGGGCATCACCACGCCGGCGACGGCCAGACCGCGGCAACCGTCGCCCAGCCCGTCAAGATCGACAACGAGAGCTACGTCCGCGACTACTCGAAGTGCATCCTCTGTTACAAGTGCGTCGAGGGCTGCGGCTCGGACTGGCAGAACACGTTCGCGATCGCCGTCGCCGGCCGCGGGTTCGACGCACGGATCGCGACCGAGTTCGCGACGCCGCTCCCCGAGTCGGCCTGCGTCTACTGCGGCAACTGCATCGCGGTGTGCCCGACCGGCGCGCTGATGTTCAAGAGCGAGTACGACATGCGCGAGGACGGCTCGTGGGACGAGGACGCCCAGACCGTCACCGAGACCATCTGCTCGTACTGCGGCGTCGGCTGCAGCCTCGAGCTGCACGTGCAGGACAACGAGATCGTCAAGGTCACGTCGCCGCTGGATCACAGCGTCACGCACGGCAACCTGTGCGTGAAGGGCCGGTTCGGCTACCAGTACGTGCAGAACCGCGCCGAGGAGTAGGCGTGTCCGAGGCCTTCGACCACCCGACCGGCGAGCCGGCGCCCAAGCGGCCGCAGAGCACGTCGCGGGTCACCGTGGTCACCGTCGAGGACGGCAAGCGCCGGCGCCACGGCGACCGGCTCGCCACCGAGGAGCCGATGGAGATCCGGGTCGAGGGCCCCGGGATGGAGCAGCGCAACGTCGCGGTCACGATGCGCACTCCGGGCAACGATTTCGAGCTGGCGGTCGGGTTCCTGCACACCGAGGGGATCATCTCGGGCGCCGGCGATGTCGCGACCGTGCGCTACTGCGCGGTGCCCCGCGAGGAGCAGCATTACAACGTGGTCAGCGTCGCGGTGACGCGCCCGCTGGATGTGCTCCCCGAGCGCAACTTCTACGCGACGTCCAGCTGCGGCATCTGCGGCAAGGCATCGCTCGAGGCGATCGAGGTGCGCTGCGCGCCGGTTGCCGACGGCCTGACGGTGACGCCCGAGGCGATCATCGGAATGCCGGATGCGCTGCGCGCAGCCCAGCGCGTGTTCGAGCGCACCGGCGGGTTGCACGCGGCCGCGCTGTTCCAGCCGTCCGGCGAGCTGGTCGAGGTGCGGGAGGACGTCGGCCGCCACAACGCCGTCGACAAGCTGATCGGCTCGGAGCTGCTGGCCGGCCGGCTGCCGCTGTCCGACCGGGTGATGATGGTGTCCGGCAGGACGAGCTTCGAGATCGTTCAGAAGGCGGCGACCGCCGGCATCCCGGTGGTCTGCGCGGTGTCCGCCCCGTCCAGCCTGGCCGTCGATGCGGCGCGGTCGTTCGGCATCACCCTGATCGGCTTCCTCCGCGGAACCCGCTTCAACGTCTACACCCGGCCCGACCGGGTGGAGGGGATTACTCCGGATTTGCGCATCAGCGGGGAGTGAACGATGATCGCTCTCCCGTCATGCGCATCCTGTACGGCGTCAACGGCGAGGGTCTGGGGCACGCCACCCGGTCCCGGGTCGTCATCCGGCATCTGCTCAGTGCCGGTCATGAGGTCAAGGCCGCTGCCTCTGGCCGTGCGTTCCCGTATTTTGAGGCAACACCTCCCCGACGTGGACGAGATCTGGGGGCTCAGCTTCGCGCTGGAGCAGGGCCGCGTCGACACCTGGAAGACGCTGGTCAAGAACGTGCGCGGCGGCGCCCACGGGATCCCCGGCGACTGGCACCACGGCGCGGAGATCGCAAAGCAGTACGCGCCCGATCTGGTGGTCACCGACTTCGAGGGCTTCGCCTACCTGTTCGCGCGCATGCACCGGATCCCCGTAATCAGTGTTGGCAACATTCAGATGGTCGACCGCTGCGTGCACGACGCGCAGCTGCTGCACGGGCTGCGCAGGGACTACCTCGCCGCCCGCTCGTTCGTGCGGATGAAGCTGCCGCACGCGCAGCACTATCTGGTCACGACGTTCTTCTGGCCTCCGCTGCGCAAGCGCCGGACGACGCTGGTGCCGTCGCTGCTGCGGCCCGAGATCCTGGCCGCGGCGCCCGAGAACGGCGACCACCTGCTGGTCTACGGCCGGATCAGCCAGGCGTCGATCGACGCCATCCACGCCAGCGGCGTGACGGCGCACCTGTACGGCGGCCGCGACGACCTGATGGCCGACGAGCGCGAGGGCAACCTGGTGTTCCGGCCGTTCGCCAACGAGGCGTTCGTCGACGACCTGCGCACCTGCCGCGGCGTGGTCGGCTCGGCCGGGTTCTCGCTGATGAGCGAGGCGGTCTACCTGCGCAAGCCGATGCTGGCGCTGCCCCTTGCCGGCCAGTTCGAGCAGGAGATGAACGGCCGCTACCTGGAGCGGCTGGGGTACGGCACGGTCGAGACGGCGCTGGACGAGGCCGCGCTGGAACGCTTCCTGGCACGTGAGCCGCTGCACGTCGAGGCGCTGTCCGGCTACGAGCAGGACGGCAACGAGGTCGCGCTC
>DATLLN010000297.1:0-3526 GCA_035537835.1 Gaiellales bacterium | reverse complement strand
GATCAAGGCCATGGACACGGTGAGCAGGGTGACCAGGCCGGCGGGGAAGTAGAACAACCACGGGGCGCTGGACACGGTGTTGGATCCGTCGCTGAGCATAGTGCCCAGCGAGACGTCAGGCGGCTGCACTCCGAACCCGATGAACGACAACGCCGTCTCGGACTGCACGGTCGCGACCACGCCGAGGGTGAACGAGACAATCAGCAGTGAGCCGATGTTGGGGATGAGGTGGCGCACCACGATCCGGATCGGCCCGACTCCCATGTAGCGGGCGGCCCGCACGTACTCCCGTTCCCGTAGGGACGTGGTCAGGGACCACACGACGCGGGCGCTGAACATCCAGCCGAACGCGGTCAACACGAGGATCAGCACAGGCCAGTCACCGTGGGCGCGCTGCGAGACCAGGGCCAGGATCAGGAACGACGGCACCACCAGCAGGAAGTGGACGATCCCGAGGATGGTCTTCTCGGCGAGGCCACCGAGGTACGCCGCCGCTGCGCCCACAAACGCCGCAATCATCGTCGTCAGTGCCGACACGACGAGCGCGATGACCAGTGACCTCTGTAGGCCGTGCACCGCCTGGGCGTACGTGTCGTTGCCGGCGCCGTTGGTGCCGAACAGGTGCTGGGGCGAGGGCGCCGAGGTCAAGTTGGCGAAATCGACGTCGGTGTAGGTGTAGGTGGTGAGGAGCGAGCCGCACAGGGCGAACATGACCAGCAGGGCCAGCACGGCCAACCCGACCACGGCGCCCCGGTTCCGCAGAAACCGACGCAGGTAGAGCCGTCGCCGGCCGACGTGCGTTCGGCGGGCGCCTCGATCCTCGGCCGCGCTCGGCGCCGACGCCCCGTCGTCGACGAAGGGCTCGAGGCCGGGGATGTTGGCCGTCACGAGCCGCTTACCCGCACTCGGGGATCGAGGGCCACTACGGCCAGGTCGGCCAGGATCGCGCCGACCGCGGTCATCAGGGCGCCGAACGCGGCAACGGCCACGACGCCATGCACGTCGTTCTTGCTGATCGTCGACACGAAGTAGCGGCCCATGCCTTCCCAACCAAAGATCGTTTCGGTCAGTACCGCGCCGGTGAACAGGGCTGGGATGGTGAATGCGATGGAGGTGGCGACCGGGATGAGAGAAGTCCGCAGCCCGTGCCGGCGGATCGCCTCGGACCGGGTCAGCCCCTTGGCCCGCGCCATCCGCACGTAGTCGGCGTTGATGGTGTCCAGCAGTAGCGAGCGCTGCAACAGGTGATAGCCAGCGTAGCTGATCACAGTCAGCGCGATGGTCGGCAGGGCCAGGTGCCGTAGCCGGTCGAGCACCAGCGGCCAGAACCCGTTGACCGTTGGGGATCGGGAACCCGCCACGAAGAACAGCGTGCTGTCCAGCGACCGGTTGAGCGCGATCGCCAGCAACACCACCGCCAGGCTCGCCACCGGAACCGGGATGTTCAACGTGATGATCGACAGGGTCTGGGTGAACCGGTCGGCGAAGCGGTACTGGCGGGCGGCGGTGTACACGGCCAGCGCGATGCCGATGATCGTGGACAGGATTGCCGACAGCAGCACAAGTTGGGCACTGACCCCGATTCGGAACGCGATCTGGCCGTTGACGGCCTCTCCGACCGGCGAGTACCCCCAATTCCAGTGCAGCACTATGTTGCTGAGCCACTGCCACCAGCGCACGAGCAGCGGGGTCCCGGGGCTCAAGTCGTACTGCGCAAGGGCGCGGTCGATCTGCTCCGGCGATCGGGGCGGGCGCAGCTGCAAGTAGTTCGCCCTCGGGTCAAGGAACCAGTTCGCCAGGAAGTAGGTCAGGTTGGTGGCAACCACGACCATGAGAATCCAGCTGACGATTCTTCGGGCCAGGTATCTCAGCACAGCGGCGTCACCCGGGATCGAACCACGGGCTGCACGGCGGCCGTGGCCCACGAGCCGTCGACGTACTTGACCGCCACGCGCCCGATCGTCCTCGTTGGCGGTCCGCCGTCAAGGCCATGGTGAGAGGGGTGCGGCAGCGCAATCTGTCGGTAGACCATGGACAGCCGTCGCGCCGCTACAAGCGCCGGCTTGGTTAAAGATGTTGATCCACCGATGTCCGGTACGTGCCGACGCGCGCCGTAGCGCTGGTCCTGCTCCGGCTCAGAGTGTCGTCGTGCCGAACGTGTCGAGGACAAGCCGGTCGGCCGGTGCGAGGTCGGCGGTCGCGACGATGTCGTGGTTGGCGAGCACCTGCAGGGTCCGGTCCGGGCCGTCGGGCACCGCCGGCGTGTATGTGGGGGTCAGCCCGGCCACGTAGGCACCGAGCGGGGTGACCCGCACCGCGCGCAGTCCGTCGTAGCGGCTCAGCGCGTCGATCCAGTCAGCGCCCCACATGTGTCGGAAGTCGTCGCGGGCATGGGCCGGAGACACGTAGTCGACGTCGTGCAGGCCGAGGGTGGCGGCGTACTCGAACAGGACGGCCAGGGTGTAGCGGCGCTCGACGATCGGCCAGTCATGGAACCCGGCGTAGCCGAGGCTGCCGTACTCCGGGTCGCCGAGGTAGAGCTTCCACAGCTCGCGCTCCGAGCGCCCGACGCTCGGGCTTAGGTCGGCGCGGCGCATCGCGGCGAACAAGTCGTCCACACCGATCCACTCGCCCGGCGGGCAGAGGGCCAGCGCGGCAGCCACGGCCTGGCGGCACGCCCCGATCGACGAGTTCAACCGGGGGGACCAGATCAAGGGCCAGAAGTCCGCCGCGGCCAGCGTTCCCACAGCCCACGGACCAACTCGTGGCCGGGTTGGCCGATGGCCTTGTGGCCCTTGGGGCAGCGTGAGCCGGGACCCCTCCAGCCGAGCGAGCCCGCCGGCCTGCAGGAGCACGGCCAGGCGAAGGAGGCGATGGCCTCGTCGGGGGTAGAAGTCGCCGGCGACGAGCGCCTCGGCGACCGTCCGGATGGTGGCCGCCGACGGGCGGCGCGTCTTCTCGCTGCACCGAAGCTTCCCGGCCGCACACAGCTGCAGGACTGCTGCCAGATGCCGAGCGCCTCGGGCTCGGTGTGGCGGACATCGGACAGCGCAGTGGCCACGGAACCCACGAACGCACCGTAACGACGCCACCTCACCCGCCCGCGTCCGAGGCATCTCCAACGACTCGCGGACGTCGCGTCTCTCCATGCGCGGCCCGGTCCGGATCCGCTAACAGTAAGTAGCCGCCGGCGCCGACGCCGGGCAAGTTGGACACGGCGGGCACGCCAAAGCACCGTCCCGCGTCGGCGGTCGAATCGACCTTGAACATCGCCCACGCTCCGCACCCGGGACTGCCTCCTCGCTGCAGAAACGCGCCAGCTGGCGGCGGCGATGACGCCGGCAGAGTGCGGGCTGAAGATGGTGGTCGCGGGGCACGACACGTCCACCAGCCTGATCGGCAACGGGACCGTCGCGCTGCTGAAGCACCCCACACAGCGGGATGCGCTGGTGGCCGATCCGGGCCTGGCCGCGCAGGTCGTGGAGGAGTGCCTGCGCTGGGACGCGCCGGTGCCGCACTCGACCTT
>DATLLN010000296.1:0-3648 GCA_035537835.1 Gaiellales bacterium | reverse complement strand
CCGGCCAGCCGACGGCGATCATGGCCGGCTTGGTGGACGAGCTGCTTGGCCTGCTGCCCGAGCTGTCGGCCCGCACGGCGGGTCTCTGCCGAGCGGTGTTGCCTGGGCCGGTAACGCTGGTGGTCGAGAACCCCGGCCGGCCGCTCCTTCAACGCGTAGAGCTCCGCGCAGGCATCCGCCAGCCCGGCCGCGCAGGCGATGCCATATACCGTGTCCGTGGGCAGCACGGCGAGTGCACCGCTCCGCAGCCGCTCGGCGGCGTCCGGACTCAGCCCCACCGCGCCGACACCACGCGCTCGATCCCCGCCAGGTCGCGAGCGACGTCCGCCGCGCCATAGCCGAGCCGGTCGAGCTCGGAGACCAGCCATGCCGCCTGCCCCGCGCCGCACTCCAGCACCAGCCATCCGCCCTCGACCAGGTGCTCGCGCGCATCGGGCAGAAGCCGCCGGTAGGCATTGAGGCCGTCTCCGGCGACCGTTGCCAGGCGAGGCTCGTGCACGGCGACCTCCGGCTCCAGGCCCTCGATCTCCTGCTCCGACACGTACGGCGGGTTGGAGGCGATCAGGTCGAACCGGCGGTCGCCCAGGCCGTCCAGCAGGTCACCCTGGCGCATCTCGACGGCAAGGCCGAGCGCGACCGCGTTCGCCCAGGCGACGTCGAGCGCCGCCGGTGAGACGTCGGTCGCCGTGACCCGTGCCGCCGGAAGCTCCGAGGCGATCGCCAGCGCGATCGCGCCCGACCCTGTGCCCACGTCGAGCACCGCCGGCTCCGCCACGTCGCGGAGCAGCTCCAGGCAGCGGTCGACCACCAGCTCGGTCTCCGGCCGCGGCACCAGCACGCAGCTGTCCACCTTCAGGTCGAGGTGGCGGAACCCGCGCGTGCCGACGATGTAGGCGACCGGCTCGCGGTCGCCGCGGCGGCGGACGAGCTCCCGGCAGACGTCCAGCTCCGCCTCGGTCATCGGCCGGTCGTGACCCGTGTACAGCTCGATCCGGGATACGCCCAGCCCGTGTGCGAGCAGCAGCTCCGCGTCCAGGCGAGCGGTCGGGCTGCCCCTGTCCTCGAGGTACTGCGTCGACCGCCGCAGCACCTCGGCCAGCGCGATCACGCGGCGGCGGCCGCCAGCTGGCGGCGCCTGTCCTCGGCCGCCAGCGCGTCGGTGAACTCCGACAGGTCGCCGGCCAGGATGGCCTCCAGGTTGTGCACCGTCAGCCCGATCCGGTGGTCGGTCACGCGGTTCTGCGGGAAGTTGTAGGTGCGGATCTTCTCCGACCGCTCGCCGGTGCCGATCTGGGCGAGGCGCGCGGCCGACGCCTCGGCCATCGCCCGCTCGCGCTCCGCCTCGTACAGCCGCGCGCGCAGGATCTTCATCGCCCGCTCCTTGTTCTGGAGCTGGCTGCGCTCGTCCTGGCACGTGACGACGACGCCGGTCGGCAGATGCGTGATGCGCACGGCGGAGTCCGTCGTGTTCACCGACTGGCCGCCGTGGCCGCCGGAGCGGAAGACGTCGATCCGCAGGTCGTTCTGGTTGATCTCGACCTCGACGTCCTCGGCCTCCGGCAGCACCGTCACGGTCGCCGTCGACGTGTGGATCCGCCCCTGCGACTCCGTGGCCGGGACGCGCTGCACGCGGTGGACGCCGCTCTCGTACTTGAACACCGAGTAGGCGCCGTCGCCGCGGATCTCGAGCACGGCCTCCTTGAAGCCGCCGGCCTCCCCGGGCGACGCCTCAAGCATCTCGGTCTTGAAGCCGCGCGACTCGGCGTAGCGGGCGAACATCGTCGTCAGGTCGCCGGCGAACAGCGCAGCCTCGTCGCCGCCGGTGCCTGCTCGCACCTCGACGATCACGTCCTTGTCGTCGGCCGGATCGCGCTCCAGCATCTCCAGGCGGATCTCCTCCTCGAGGTCGGGCAGCTCCGCCCGTGCCTCGGACAGCTGCTCCTGCGCGAACGCGCGCATCTCCTCGTCGGGATCCGAGGCCAGCTCCTCGGCCTCCGTCTGCTGGGCGGTCAGCTGCCGCCAGCGCTGGGCGAGGGCATGCGCCCTGGACAGCGCCTTGTGCCGGCGCGCGACCTGCGCGTAGCTGCGCTGGTCGGCGATCAGCTCAGGGTCGCCGAGCTGCCGTTCGAGCTCCTCGAACGTGCGCTCGATCTCTGCGATCAGCGGTTCCATGCCGCAGGCAGTGTGCCAGACGGCTACGCCATCACTTCGACGCGCGCCAGGCCGCGCTCCTGCTCGGCGCGCTGCTCGGCGGCCAGCACGTCCTTGAGCGCGTTGATCGAGACCTCGAGCTGGTCGAGCGTCGGCTCGCGCGTCGTCAGCCGCTGCAGCCAGAGGCCGGGCGCCAGCGCCGTCCGCACGATCGAGTTGTTGGGATGCTTGCCGCCGAACCGGATCAGCTCGTACGCGAGTCCGGCGATCACCGGCAGCAGCAGCACCCGGGAGGCGATCAGCACCGGCCAGTCCGGCCGGCCGACGGCGGCGAACACGAACACGGCGATCACCATCACCCACAGCAGGAACGCCGTCCCGCAGCGCAGGTGGATCTTCGAGTACCCCTGCACCGTCTCCGGCGTCAGCGTCGCGCCGTCCTCGTAGGCGTTGATCGCCTTGTGCTCGGCGGCGTGGTACTGGAACACGCGGCGCAGGTCGGGGATCAGCGAGATCAGCGCCAGGTAGCCGATCAGCAGCGCCACCCGGATCCCGCCTTCGACGATCACGAACCAGCCGGTGGAGTCGATCCCGATGAAGTCGGTGATCAGCGCCGGCGACACCTTGAAGACGATCACGGTGAACCCGATGGCGACCGCGAACGCGAAGATCAGCTGGCCGCGTGTCAGCTCCGCGGTCGGCGCCTCGCCGGTCGCGTCGCCGTCGTCGACCGCGGCGTAGTGGGCGGAGATGGCCAGCGCGCGGAACCCGATCACCAGCGACTCGCCGAGCGCGACGACGCCGCGGATCACGGGCAGGCGAAGCCACCGCCGGCGGGCGGCGACGCTGGTCACCGGCTGCGACACCGTCTCGACCTCGCCGTCGGCGCGGCGCACCGACACCGACCACGAGGACGGGGTGCGCATCATCACGCCTTCCAGGACGGCCTGGCCGCCGACGTTCATTGGATCACCACCATCGGAATCATGGTCGGCAGGATCGCCCGGCGCAATGAGCGCCGCATGAGAATCCGGCCGCCGCTAGGAGCCGGAGCCGGCACGCGCCTGGCGCCGCCGGAACCGCTCGACACGGCCACCGGTGTCGACCAGCTTCTGCTTGCCGGTGTAGAACGGATGGCAGTCCGAGCAGAGCTCGACGTGCATCTCGGGCTTGGTCGACCGGGTGATGAAATCGTTGCCGCAGGAACAGTGGACGTGGGAGACCACGTATGCGGGATGAATGTCTGGCTTCATGGTGATTTCAGCGTAGCAGGGCGAGCAAACCGGCACCGCGCCTCTCGCGACGCAGCTCCCGCATCGGCGGCTAGGATCGTCCGTCATGGCCCGCCGCCGACCATCCGATTACCGCCCGCCCGTGCGGGCGGTAATCGGATGGTCGGCGGCGGGCCATGACGGACGAACCTAGCCGCCGATGCGGGAGCTGCGTCGCGAGAGGCGCGGTGCCGGTTTGCTCGCCCTGCTACGCTGAAATCACCAT
>DATLLN010000295.1:0-4192 GCA_035537835.1 Gaiellales bacterium | reverse complement strand
CCGGCCAGCCGACGGCGATCATGGCCGGCTTGGTGGACGAGCTGCTTGGCCTGCTGCCCGAGCTGTCGGCCCGCACGGCGGGTCTCTGCCGAGCGGTGTTGCCTGGGCCGGTAACGCTGGTGGTCGAGAACCCCGGCCGGCGCTTCCCGCAACTCTGCGGCGATGCGCCGGATCGGATCGGCGTGCGGGTGCCGCTGCTCGAGCCCGGCGTTGCCGCGCTGGCGGACGCGGTCGGCGGCCTGCTGATCACCAGTGCGAACCTGCGCGGCGGACCGGCGCCGAGACGGCTGGAGGACGTGCCAGCCGAACTGACCAGCCGGGCGGCCGTGGTCGTCGACGGCGGCGAGCTGCCGGGTGCCGCGTCCTCCGTGATCGACGTCACGAGCGAGGAGCCCGTCGTGCTGCGGGACGGGCCGTGCGTCGATCGCGTGCTCGAGTCCGTCATACGATTGCAGTCATGACGCCACCGCTCGACGATCTGCTGGCCGACGCCCGGACGCGCTATCGGCAGCTGGCGCCGGCCGAGGCGCTCGAGGCGATGGGTCGGGGCGCAGTCATGCTCGACACGCGCAGCCACGAGCAGCGCGTCGCGGGCGGGCTGGTGCCCGGCGCGATCCGCATTCACCGAAACGTGCTCGAGTGGCGGGTCGATCCGGCCTCCGGCTACCAGGATCCGCGGATCGCCGCTGCCACCGGCGAGGTGATCGTCATGTGCCAGCAGGGGTACTCGTCGACTCTGGCGGCCGAGATGCTGCTGCGGCTGGGCGTCGACCAGGCGACCGACGTGGCCGGCGGGTTCGAGGCGTGGGCGGCGGCCGGGCTGCCGGTCGAGCCGTACCGGCCGGGCGGAATCCTGGGCGCGTGCGAGCTGATCGCGTTCGTCGCGACGACAGATGCGGAGCGGTCGCGCGGGTTCTACGAGGAGACGCTCGCGCTGCCGCTGGTCGAGCAGACGCCCTATGCGATCGTGTTCGACGCCGGCGGGACGCAGCTGCGGGTGACAACCGCCCGCGAGGTCGTCGCGGCGCCGTACACGGTGCTCGGCTGGCGCGTGCCCGACATCGGCGCCGCCGTGGAGGAGCTGATGTGCCGCGGGGTCGAGTTCGCGCGCTTCGAGGGGATGGAGCAGGACTCGCTGGGCGTGTGGGCGGCGCCGGGCGGCGTCCGGGTGGCCTGGTTCCGCGACCCCGACGGCAACGTGCTGGCGGTGTCGCAGCACCCGTGAGCGCCAGGTAGCATCGAGGATCCCTCCAGCGACCGACGAGGAGCAGCACCGTGGCCGTAGCCGAGCAGACGTGGCAGTCCTACCAGGCAGCCGGCCTGGCCGAGATCGACCCGGCGGTCGCGGGCCTGGTCGACAAGGAGCTGGGGCGCCAGCGTGACCAGCTGGAACTGATCGCCTCCGAGAACTTCACCTGGCCGGCCGTGCTGCAGGCGGTCGGCTCGGTGCTCACCAACAAGTACGCCGAGGGCTACCCGGGCCGTCGCTACTACGGCGGCTGCGAGTGGGTGGACGAGGTCGAGCAGCTCGCGATCGACCGCGCGAAGGAGCTGTTCGGCGCCGACCACGCGAACGTCCAGCCCCACGCCGGCGCGCCGGCCAATCAGGCCGCGTACTTCGCCCTGCTCGAGCACGGCGACCCGGTGCTCGGCCTGCGCCTCGATCACGGCGGGCACCTGACGCACGGGCTGAAGGTCAACTTCTCCGGCCGCAACTACCACGTCCACATGTACGGCGTGCGCCGCGAGGACCAGCGGATCGACTTCGACGAGGTGCGGAGGCTGGCGCAGGAGGTGCGGCCCAAGCTGATCGTCGCAGGCGCTTCGGCGTACCCGCGGGTGATCGACGCCGCCCAGTTCCGCGCGATCGCCGACGAGGTCGGTGCGTTGCTGATGGTCGACATGGCGCACTTCGCCGGGCTCGTCGCCGCCGGGCTTCACCCGAATCCGGTCGAGCATGCCGACGTCGTCACCTCGACGACGCACAAGACGCTCGCCGGCCCCCGGTCGGGGATGGTGCTCTGCCGGGCCGATCACGCGATGGCGATCGACAAGGCGGTGTTCCCGGGTCTCCAGGGCGGCCCGCTCTGCCACGTTGTCGCGGCCAAGGCCGTGTGCTTCAAGCTGGCTGCGAGCGACGCCTTCCGCGCCTACCAACAGCAGATCGTGGACAACGCCGCGGCGCTGGCCCGCACGCTGATGGACGGCGGCATCGACCTGGTCACCGGCGGCACCGACATCCATCTGCTGCAGATGGACCTGCGGAGCACGCAGTGGTCGGGCAAGGATGCCGAGGAGCGCCTGCACGAGGTGGCGATCACCGTCAACCGCAACACGGTGCCGTTCGACGAGCGGCCGCCGACGATCGCCTCCGGCGTGCGCGTCGGCACGCCGGCCGCGACGATGCGCGGCTTCGACGAGGACGACATGCGCGAGGTCGGGTCGATCATCCTGGAGACGCTCGACCCGGCGGCGGACCTCCCGGCGCTTCGCCGCCGCACCGGCGAGCTGCTGGCGGGGCGGCCGCTCTACGCCCACCTGGTCAACGGCTACCCCGCCGTGCCCGGTGCCTGAGCTTCACCTGGTCGACCACCCGCTCGTCCAGCACAAGCTCACCCTGTTGCGCGACCGGACCACGACCACCCGCGACTTCCGGCTGCTGATGGGCGAGATCGCCGCGTTCCTCTGCTACGAGGCGACGCGCGACCTGGAGCTCGAGCCGGTCGAGGTGGAGACGCCGCTGGAGCGCACGCGTGGCGAGCAGGTGTCGGGCAAGAAGCTGGGCGTGGTCGCCGTGATGCGGGCCGGGGTGGGGATGCTCGACGCTGTGCTCGACCTGATCCCCGTTGCCCGGGTGGGATTCGTCGGCCTCTACCGGGACGAGCAGACGCTGGAGCCGGTCGAGTACTACCGCAAGCTGCCGGGCGACCTCGGGCAGCGCGACGTGCTGCTGCTCGACCCGATGCTGGCGACCGGCGGCACCGCGTCCGCCGCGGGGCGGCTGTGCGCCGACGCCGGCGCCCGCCGGATCCGCCTGCTCTCGATCGTCGCCGCGCCGGAGGGCGTTGCCCGGTTCGGCGCGGAGGTGCCGGAGGCCGAGGTCTACACCGCGGCCCTCGACCGCGCCATCAACGAGCGGGGGTTCATCATGCCCGGGCTTGGCGACGCGGGCGATCGGCTCTATGGCACCCGGTGACCCGGACGCCACGCAACAACGGGGTCAGACCCCGTTGTTGCGTGGCGGTGAAACACAGGGGTCTGACCCCGTTGTTTCACGCAGCCGGCTTGCGCCGGCGGGAAAGGATGCGCCGCTGCGACTTGCGCGCCTCGCGGGCCATCCGCTCGAAGTGCTGGCGCTCGGTCTCCCGTTCGTGTGGACGCGGCGGCTTCGTTGCCTGGAGGATCAGGTGATACATGTGCCCAACTCCCTATTGTCAACTGATTCAGTGGAGATCAGAGTACCGAGCCTGCGCAGGCGGCGCCACTCTGTTAACCCCCGCTGAACGACCTTGTGGGAATCCGCACCTCCGCGGCGAAGTAGGCTGTACCGATGGACGGCTCGCTGCTTGACCAACAGGCCGCTGCCGTCGGCTTCCTGGTCGCGTTCCTGCTGGCCGTGCTGCTGACGCCGGTCGTTTCCCAGGCCGCCTGGCGGGCGGGGATCGTCGACACGCCCACCGAGGAGCGCCGGCTCCACGCCCGGCCGACGCCGCTGCTCGGCGGGCTTGCCATCTTCGCCGCCATCGCCATCCCCGCTGCCGCTCTGGGCAACGACCACGGCTTCTGGGGGATCATCGCCGGCGCCGCGCTGATGGCGATGCTCGGCGCGCTGGACGACATCCACCCGCTGCACCCGGCCGTCAAGCTCGGCGGGATGATGGCGATCGCGTCCATCCCCGCCTTCCTGGGCATCACCATTGACCACGTCACGCTGCCGGTGCTCGGCGTGTTCGACCTCGGATGGTGGCAGTACCCGGTGACCATCGTCTGGATCGTCGCCATTGCCAACATCGTCAACTTCATCGACGGCATGGACGGACTGGCCGCCGGCTTCTGCGGGATCGCCGCGCTGACGTTCGCCGTGCTGGCAGCGTCGCTGGGCCGCGAGGACGCCGCCGCCATCTGCGCCATCGTCGCCGGGGCGACCCTGGGGTTCCTGCGGTACAACTTCCACCCGGCCACGATCTTCATG
>DATLLN010000294.1:0-6665 GCA_035537835.1 Gaiellales bacterium | reverse complement strand
GGCGCGCCGCAGCTCGTCCTTGAGCAGCGCCTTGTCGAAGCACCGGGCGCTGGCCGAGACGCCGGCCCCGGTGTAGGGGAGGCCGAGCATCTCGCACAGCTCCTGGACGGTGCCGTCCTCGCCGCCCGGCCCGTGGGCGCAGATGAACGCCGCGTCATACCCGCCGGCGCGCAGCCGCGACGTCAGGTCGGGGCCCATGTCGATGGTGTCCGTCGCGTGGCCGAGGCCGAGCAGGGCCCGCTCGACGCGGGAGGCGCTGCGCAGCGAGACGGCGCGCTCCAGCGAGCGGCCGCCCGTCAGGACGCAGACGCCGGCCACGTGTGCGACCCGGGACGCGGGCCCAGCGAGCGGGTCAGCGCCGACTGCTCGGCGATCGCCGAGCTCAGCCTGCGGACGCCCTCCTCGATCCGGTCGGACGTGACCGCCGAGAAGTTCAGCCGCATGGCGTCGCCGCCCCGGCCGTCGACGTAGGCCGCCTCGCCGGGCACGAAGGCGACGTCCCGGTTCAGCGCGCGCGGCAGCAGGTCGGCGGTGGAGACGCCGGGCAGGCGCACCCACAGGAACAGCCCGCCGGCCGGCACGGCCATCTCGGCGTCCGGCGGGAATCCGTCGCGGATCGCCGCCACCATCACGTCGCGCCGCTCGCGGTAGAGGTCGATCAGCGTCGCCAGGAACGGCGCGAACCGCGGCCCGTCGACGAACCGGGCGGCCAGCATCTGGGAGAGCGGTGAGCTGCACAGGTCGATTCCCTGCTTGGCGAGGTTCAGCTTGGCGACGATCGCCTGGGGCGCCACGGCGTAGCCCAGCCGGAGCCCCGGAGCCAGGATCTTGGAGAAGGTGCCCAGGTAGACAACGTGGCCGCGCCCCTCGTCGAGCTCGGTCAGCGTCGGCAGGGAGTCGCCCTCGAACCGGAGGCGGCCGTAGGGGTTGTCTTCGAGGACGACGAGGTTGCGGGCGGCGGCGATCTCGACCAGCCGCCGGCGCCGGTCCTCGGACATCGTCACGCCGGCCGGGTTGTGGAAGCTCGGGATCGTGTAGATCAGCTTGGGCACGCGGCCCTCGCGGTCGAGCCGCGCCAGCTCGTCCTCCAGCAGGTCGATCCGCATGCCGTCGGCGTCGGTGTCGATCTGGCGGACGTCCGCCTGGTGGGCCATCAGCGTCGGCACCATGCCCGGATAGGTCGGGCCCTCGGCGATCACGACGTCGTCCGGGTCGACGAACACCCGGCACATCAGCTCCAGCACCTGCTGGCCGCCGGTGGTCACCAACACGTGCTCCGGTACGGCCGGTACGTCCTCGGCCTCGAGCAGCCGGCAGATCGACGTCCGTGCCTCGAGCAGGCCCTCGGTCGGTCCGTACTGCAGCGCCTCGGCGCACGCGTCCTCGGCGACGGCGGTCGTCAGCTCGACCAGCACGTCGGGCGGGAACGCCGCCATGTAGGGCAGGCCACCGGCCAGCGAGATCACCTCGGGCCGCGCGATCACGGACATCAGGTCGCGCATCGCCGAGCTGCGCAGCCCCTGGATGCGGGTCGAGTAGCGGTCGCGGTAGGGATCGAGGCTGGTCGTCATGGCGACACCATTATGATTGGCCGCGCTTTCCCATGGACCTGCTCATCGCCATCAGCCAGGGTCTCGGCCTCGCCGTGGCGGCCGGATTCGTCGCCGCGCCGCCGGTCGCCTTCGGCGCAACCGCCGCCTACTACGGCCTGGACACCGGCGCGCTCGACTTCGCCGCGAACGGCTTCGTCGTCGCCGTCGCCTGGATCGCGTCGGCGATCGAGGTGCTGGCCGACGCCGTCTGGCCGGGCGCGCAGGCCGGTGCAAAGCTCGTGCGGCACGCGGTCGGCGGCGGCCTGGCGTTCGAGTTCGTCGCAGGCGACCAGGTGCCGTTCGTCGGCCTGGCCGTCGGTGCGCTGGTCGCGCTGGCGGTGGCCACGGCACTGCGTCACGTGCGGGCCGGCGCCGTGAAGGCGGGCGGCGACCTGCGCGGCACCGCGGTAATCGAGGACGGCGCCGGCATCGTCGGATCGTCCGCCGGCCTCGTGCCGTTCGTCGGTTTCCTGATGGCGATCGGCGCCGGCGCGCTGGTCTACCGCGCGCGCCGCCGGGAGCAGGAGAAGTACAAGGGCCTGCGGGTCCTGCGCTGATCGCCCGCCGGGGCGTACGATACGCACCGTGGCCAAGAAGGTGATCCTGACCGTTATCGACGGTCTGGGCCCGGAGCTCCTCGACCGCGCGATCGCCGCCGGCCGTGCGCCGGCGATCGAACGCCTCCAGTCGCTGGGGTCGCGGACCGACGCCTGCGTGTCGACATTTCCGTCGCTGACGCCGGTCTGCCTGGCGGCGCTGGTGACCGGCAGCCACCCGACCGGCTCGGGCATCCCGAACATGACCTGGTACAACCGCGACGAGCGGCGGATCGTCGAGTACGGGTCGTCGTTCGCCGCGACGCTGGCCGAGGGAACCCGGCAGATGCTCGAGGACGTGCTCGTCAACTTCAACCTGGTGCACATGTCGCACGCCGCCGACACCGTGTTCGAGACGCTCGAAGACGCCGGCCTCGTGTCCGCCGCGGTCAACTGCTACGTCTGCCGGGGTCGGGTGCGCCACCCGATCACACGGCCGTCGGCGCGCAAGCTGGCCCGGCGGCTGGGGATCGTGGACGCCGTCTACGGGCCGCGCCGGTACTTCTTCGGCGAGCTGTTCGCATCCGACCACACCGGCGCGCCCCGGAACTTCGGCGGCTCCGTCGACCGCCACAGCGGGCACGTCGGCCGCTGGCTGGTCACGCGCGACGGATTCGACTTCCTATTCCTCTACTTCTACGAGACGGACGCCGCACAGCACCGGGCGGGCGACGTGCTCGGCGCGGTGGAGCGGGTCGACGCGGGGATCGGGCTGATGGTCGAGGCGGCCGGCGGCTGGACGGCGTTCCTCGACCGCTACGCCGTCGCCATCGTCGCCGACCACTCGCAAAGCGCAGTCCACGAAGTGGCAGACCTGTCGGCGGACACCGACCTGCGGCTGTTCCGGTCGAGCCGGCGCGACGACCCCGACCAGTGCGACCTGGCGCTGACCGCCAGCAACCGCGTGGCAATGGCGTACCTGATGCCGGGCGCGGGGCTGACCGGCTCCGAGGCGGCGCACCGCCTGGCCCGCCAGCCGGCCGTCGACGTGACGATGTGGCGTGAGGGCGACTGGCGCGCGGTCCGCCGCGAGGGCGGCGAGCTGCGGTTCCGGCGCGGCGGCGACCACCAGGACGAGCGGGGCGGCCGGTGGTCGGTGGCGGGCGACCGTGACCTGCTCGATCCGGCCGAGTACCCGAACGCCCTGGAGCGGATCGACGGCTCGCTGGGCTGCAGGCGCACTGGCGACGTCGTCGTGTCGGCGCGTCTGGGGTGGGAGTTCGCCGACGCCGGCGGTCACCACCACGCCGGCGGCGGCAGCCACGGCTCGCTGCGGGCCGAGGACTCGCTCGTCCCGCTGATCACCGCGGGCTTCGGCGAGGATCCGGGGATCCCGGCCCTGGCGTCGATCACCGACATGAAGCCGCTGGTCGAACGGCACCTGCTGGGTGTCGCAGCCCCCGCGGCCACAGTGAGTGCGACTGGCTAGGATGCCCGGACGATGAAGGACGCCCCGAGCGAGGCGGCCGTCAGCCTGAAGGCACATGCGCGCCGCTTGCATGTCGGGCTGCGCAGGCCGCACAACTGGCTGCAGCTGATCCGCTACTGCGTCGTCGGCGCCACCGGCTACCTCGTCAACCTCGGCGTCTACGCGATCGCCTACACCGAGCTGCCCTACCGGCTGGCCTTCACGATCGCGTTCATCGTTGCCGCCACGAGCAACTTCGTCCTCAACCGGATGTGGACGTTCCGGGTCGACCACGGCCGGCCCCACCACCAGTACGCGCGCTTCCTGACGGTCAGCGCCGTCGCCCTGGGGATCGACCTGGTCGTGCTCACCGGCCTGGTCGAGGAGCTGGGCATGGACAAGGTGGGCGCGGCCGCCGTCGCCATCGTGGTCGCGACGCCGGTGAGCTTTCTTGGCAACAAGCTCTGGAGCTTCCGTCGGTAGGTTTCTGCTCGCGACGCTGCTGGCGGCGGCGTTGCTGGCGGCCATGCCCGCCGCCGCGTCGGCGGCGTCCCAGCGGCTGAGCCCCGAACGGGCGATCGCGATCGCCTCGTCCGATCCCAAGGTGCGGCCGCTGCTGCTGGCCAACCCCGGCGCCCACTGGGAGGCGGTGTACGACAAGGGCAAGGACTCGTGGACGGTGGTGCTGGAGCCGATCGGCTCGCATCTGGTGCTCGCCACCTACCGGATCGACGACGACGACGGCACGATCATCAAGAGCGACGTCTCGCCGCCCAAGTCGCCGCCGCGCCTGAACTCGTCGACAGCCGAGCAGCTGGCCCGTCGCCAGCCGAAGCTCCAGGACTGGATCGGCCTCTATCCGAAGGTCAGCGCCTCGGCGTCGCTGGGCGACGACCGGGTCTGGACGGTGCGGTTCTACGACCCCAAGGACAACGAGGTCGCCGAGGTCAAGGTGGACGACAACCGGATGGAGGTGACCGAGGTGCGCACCGGGCCGCAGGTCGGCTGGATGCAGGCGCGCGGGCTGCCCGACACGTACGGGCGGCTGGTCAACCGGTGGTGGCTCCTGCTCCCGATGAGCCTGCTGTTCATCGCTGGCCTGATGGACTGGCGGCGGCCGGTCTCGCTGCGCACGCTCGACCTGCTGGTGCTGTCGTCGTTGGCGATCTCGCTGCGGTTCTTCAACCATGGCGAGATCTTCTGGGCCACGCCGCTGGTCTACCCGCCGATGCTCTACCTGGCGGCGCGGCTGATCCGCATCGGGTTCAGCTCGGCGCCCCGCCGCTCGCCGATCGGGCCGACGCACACGCTGATCCTGGTGGCCGCGATCTTCGCGCTGGTCGGCTTCCGGCTGGGGCTGAACAACCAGAACTCGAACATCCTCGACGTCGGCTACGCCAGCGTGGTGGGGGCCGACCGGCTGATCGATGGACGCGCCCCCTGGGGCTCGTTCCCGACGTCGGACGGCACGCCTTGTGCGGGCTACCGGTCGGGCGGCGACCCGGTGGGATACGTCCAGCGCACCTCGGGGCGCTGCGAGTCGCCCGTCTCCACCGGCGGCACCTACGGCCCGTCCGTCTACGTGGCATACGTCCCGTTCGTCGCCATCCTCGGGTGGAGTGGCCTGTGGGACGACCTGCCGGCGGCGCACGTCGCCGCATCGGCCTTCGACATCGCCGCCATCCTCGGGCTGTTCGTCGCGGGCTGGCGGCTGGGGTCACGCAGGCTGGGGGTGCTGATGGCGTTTGGCTGGGCGGCCAACCCGTTCACGCTGTACGCGCTCAACCTGAACACCAACGACGCGCTGGTCGGCGCGCTGCTGGCGTGGATGATGGCGCTGCTCGCGCGGCCGGCGGCGCGCGGGGCGATGCTTGCGCTCGCCGCGCTGTCGAAGCTCTCGCCGTTCTGCCTGGTGCCGCTGATGTTCTCGCTCCGGCACCGGCTGGCGACGCTGGCCGGCTTCGTCGGCGCCGGCCTCCTGCTGTGCTCCACCCTGTTCCTGCACGGCGGCTCGCTGCGCACGTTCTGGGACGAGACGATGGGGTACCAGCTCGACCGTGTGACGCCGTTGTCGATCTGGACGCTGCCCGCGTACCACCCGGGCTGGCCCGACATCGGCTGGCTGCAGCAGGCTGCCCAGGTGGCCGTCGCGCTGGGGCTGGTGCTGCTCGCAGTGCTGCCGCGGGGCCGCAAGGACGCCGCCGCGGTCGCGGCGCTGGCCGGGGCGGCGATGCTGGCGACGCAGATGGTCTCCAGCTACTGGTTCTACCCGTACGTCTGCTGGTGGCTGCCGCTGGTGCTGCTCGGGCTGCTGCTGCCGCGGGAGAGCGCCCGCCCGGAGCTCACGACTCCGATTCGCGAAGCCTGAACGTCTCGATCGACGTCGCGCGGCCGTCGCTGCCGCACTCGATCACGGCGCCCTCGATCCGCACGTCCCCCTCCGCCGGCTCGAAGCGCGACGGCAGGCCGCTGGTGAACCGGGCGAGGATGACGTCGGTGCGGACGCCGATCACCGAGTCGTGGGGCCCCGTCATGCCGGCGTCGGTCAGGTAGGCGGTGCCACCGGGGAGCAACGTCGCGTCGTTGGTCTGGATGTGCGTGTGGGTGCCGATCACCGCCGTCGCCGAGCCGTCCAGCAGCCGGCCCATCGCGACCTTCTCGCTGGTCACCTCGGCGTGGAAGTCGACCAGCACGACGGGCGTGCGCAGCTGCGCCGCCTCGACCAGCGCCGGCGCCGCCTCGAACGGGCTGACCGCCGGCTCCAGGTGCATCCGGCCGAGCAAGTTGATCACGGTCACCTTCGTGCCGTCGGCGGCGCGGACGACCGTCTCGCCGCGGCCCGGCGACGCGGCGGGCAGGTTGGCCGGCCGGATGATCCGCGGCTCGGTGTTCAGGTACTGGTAGACCTCGCGCTGGCGGTGCGCGTGGTTGCCGAGCGTGATCACATCGACTCCGGCCTCGAACAGCTTGCGCGCGATCCGGCTCGTGATCCCGACGCCGTCGGCCACGTTCTCGGCATTCGCGATCACGAAGTCGACCTCCCGGTCGCGCCGGAGCCCAGGGAGGCGC
>DATLLN010000293.1:0-2312 GCA_035537835.1 Gaiellales bacterium | reverse complement strand
GTCCCAGGCACCACAAGTGCGGCAAACCACAAATTCAGAAGAAGGATAGGGCGAACGCGCATAATGACCTCGGTCGGCGGGACGGGGGGTGGACGAGGCAGAAAATGGCCGATGCGATCCTAATCCACAAGGCTGAATCCGGGCTTGGCGAGCGCCGCGGCGTTTCATTCGTCCGCGACATAGCGCGCGGCCTCCACGGAGAGGGCGCGCTGCGAGCGGATCAGGTGGTCGATTGAGAGAGCCGGCGCGGGCCTCGAGTGAGGCGCCTCGCCGAAGGTCTCGGGGCCGTTCGACGCCGTCCATCTGTTTGGGGTCAGATTGCGGGTTAGAGCAGCCGGCGCAGGTCGCCCGTTCAGGAACGCGGATCTGGCGGAGATGGGGGAGCAGCTCTAAACGCTTAGCGTTGTCATCAGCCCATCAGGTTCGTTAGACAGACCGTAGATAGAAACGAAAAACGGGTTACAGCGAATGGCCGTAACCCGTTCTTAAAGGGATGGTTGCGGGGGGGGGATTTGAACCCCCGACCTTTGGGTTATGAGCCCAACGAGCTACCGGACTGCTCCACCCCGCGTCATGACTCTCAAGGACCGGTCAGTCACCCCGTCAGGACGACCCCCGCGATCCGAACAACCCAATGTAACACGGCCGCTCATGCGGTGTCCACGCGCTCCAGCAGCGACACGTGAATTCCGGGCGCCACGCTCGCATACGCCCAATAGCGCACCCGAATCGGCGTACCCGTCCGCGGCCGCAGCTCGAACTCGCCGCGCTGCGTTCCCTGCGCAATGAAGTCCCGCCAGAGCTCCTGCGCGTCCACCGTGATTGGCAGGGGAGTGATGTCTTCCAGCCGCAGCCCGCGGATCTCGGCCGCCGTGTAGCCGGTGAGCTCTTCCGCCCGGCTGTTCGCGGCCACATACTGCGCCGTGTCACTCGCCGCCAGCGCCGCCACCTTCAGGTTCGTCAGCTGCCGCTGCAACGCGGCCATCAGGTCGTCGTTGCTGCGGCCGCGAAGGGCCGCGCGCATCTGGTCGATGTGCGGATTGAACCGGGACACAGCAGGCCCGCCTAGCAATGCGCGGGCCGGGCAGGATGAGGTCGACGTCTTTCAGCCTGATGAGCGTTACTTCGCGTCCGCCGCGGGCACGTCGCGGACGATGAACAGCTTCTCGCCGGGCTTGATCAGGCCGAGCTCGCGGCGCGCCATGTCCTCGACGGCGCGCGGATCCTCGCGCAGACGCCGGGCATCCTCGCGCAGCCGGGCGTTTTCCGCCTGTGCCGCCGAGAGCGACGCCTCGAGCGTCCGGTAGTCCTGCCGCGCTTTCCGCATCGCCAGCAGCCCCTTTTCCCCCACCAGCGCGTCGACGACGATCACGACGCCGATGAACAGAAGGGCGAAGCGCAGCGCCCGCCGCCCACGGCGCGGGGCCGTCATCCGGGACTCGGGAGCGGAAGCAGGAACAGGCGTCTTCACCACGGCAACAGCGGTGCGCATGCGAGAATAGCGCGTCCGGATCGGAAGTACAAGTGGATTCCTGACAGATCCGGCCAAAAAGTACCACCCGGCACTGGGAAGTACCAGCGAAAAGTCGCCCCGATCGTGACCGCACCAGACGTTTCGGCCGTTGCCATCGTCTTCACCACCCTCGGCGCCGAGGCGGACGCCGCCGCGCTCGCTCGGACGCTGGTCGAAGAGGGCCTCGCCGCGTGCGTGAACGTGCTCCCGCCGATGACCTCGGTCTATCGCTGGCGCGGCGCCATCGAGCAGGACCGCGAGCAGCAGCTGATCATCAAGACAACGGCGGCCCGGGTGGGTGATCTGGAAGCGCGGCTGAAGAGCCTGCACCCCTACGAACTGCCCGAGTTCCTGATCCTGCCGGTCGTCGGCGGCTCCAGCGCCTACCTGGCCTGGGTCCGCGATTCGGTCACCTGAGCCGATTGGCCGGCATCCAACACCTTCATGGATGAGAGGTGAGGATGCGGCGTCCCCTGTTATTGATAGCGATCGCGCTCAGCGCGGTCGCTGCCGCCCCGGCCGACGCGCAGCCGGTTGTCGCGGCTGAAGGGGCCGTCGGCTACGCGGCGTTCGTCGATGACAGCGCAATCGAACACGCCTTGTTCGGTGGTGCGGTTCGCGTCCACCTCGCGCCGCGGCACAGCATCGGTCCCGAGGTGGTCTACATGCGCGGCCCGGGCTTCGACCGGGACTGGTTCGCCACGGTGAACTACACCTTCGACTTCGTCCCGCAGGGTGACGGCCACCAGCGCCGCCGCGTCAACCCGTTTGTCGTCGCCGGCGGCGGCTTCATGCGCCA
>DATLLN010000292.1:0-9119 GCA_035537835.1 Gaiellales bacterium | reverse complement strand
GAGTAGTCGGCGCGGCCGGGATCGATCAGGTACGCCGCGATCTGGGTGTCGCCGGCCGGGTCGAGTCCGGGCAGGTGAAGCCCGTGCGTCAGCACCTTGCGCTCGCGCAGCGCGGACGCCAGCTCGTCGCCGCGTGCGTCGACGACCAGCACCTCGGCCTGCGCCGATCCGAGCGCCGCCCGCCCATCGCCGGCGACCGCCAGCGACACCTCGTGCGGGAGCTGCCCGAGGTCGGCCAGCGTGCCCTGGCGGAATGGCACCTCGGCCCGCTCCGAGATCACCGGAGAGGCGCCGGGTACGGCCTCCTCCAGCTCGTCCACGCGCTTCAGCAGCGCGCGGAACTCGAGCCGGCGGAACAGCTCCTTCATCGTCGACCGGTCGGGCGACTCGTTGGCGAGCGAGGTCAGGTCGATGTCGACCTCGAGGCTGCGGTCGATGGTTGCCAGCACCTTCGACTTCTCGGCGTCCTCGGCGGCCGTCCGCAGCGACTCCCGGCGCTTCTCGCCGGACACGTCGTCCAGATGCTCGTAGACGCCCTCCAGGCTGCCGAACTGGACGAGCAGGTCGGCGGCGGTCTTCTCGCCGATGCCCGGCACGCCCTTGATGTTGTCCGACGTGTCACCCTTGAGGCCGATGAAGTCGGGAATCAGCTCGGGCCCGATGCCGTAGCGCTCGCGGATCCGGTCAGGTGTGTAGACGACGACGTCGGCCACGCCGCGGGGCGTCATCATGATGCAGACGCGGTCGGAGGCCAGCTGGAACGCATCGCGGTCGGTGGACACCACGCACACCCGGTGGCCGTCCTCGTCGCCGCGCGTGGCCAGCGTGCCGATCACGTCGTCGGCCTCCTTGCCCGGGACGCGCACGTTGCGGTAGCCGAAGGCGTTGACGATCGGCTCGAAGAACGGCTGCTGCTCGCGCAGCAGCGGCGGCGTCGGGCGGCGGCCGGCCTTGTACTCGGGGTCGAGCTCGAGCCGCTCCGCGGGCTTCTCGTCCCAGGCCACGACCACCGTCCGCGGCCGGTAGTCCATCAGCAGCCGCATCATCATGTTGGCGAAGCCCAGCAGCGCGTTGGTCGGCTGCCCCTCCGCGGTCTGCAGCTCCTCGGGAAGCGCGAAGAAGGCCCGGTACGCGAGGCCGTTTCCGTCGACCAGGAAGATGTCGCATTCCTTGGCCGGCGCGTCCGACAGATCGATGTCGGACGGCTTCGTCTGCTTCACCGTAGCCACCGATGCAGCCTACCCGGAGCGGCGGTTGCGGGCTCGGGTTCCGATACGCTTCGCCCCCCTCATGCCGCCCATCCCCTCCGCCTCCTACAGCCTGACCATGCGGATCGAGATCCCGTCGACGCCGGGCGCCTTCGCGCAGGTTGCCGGAGCGATCGCCGAGGCGCAGGGCGACGTCGGCGCGATCGACCTGGTGCGGGTCACCCGCGATCACACCGTCCGCGACATCACGGTGTCGGCTGCGGACTCCGATCACGGGCAGCGGATCGTCGATGCCGTCCGCCAGGTCGCCGGCGTGACCATCGTCAACGTCTCCGACCGCACCTTCCTAATGCACCTCGGCGGGAAGATCGCCGTCCGCAACAAGGTGCCGGTGAAGACGCGCGACGACCTCTCGATGGCCTACACACCGGGCGTCGCGCGCGTCTGCCTGGCGATCGCCGAGGACGTCTCCAAGGCCCGCGCGCTGACGATCAAGCAGAACACGGTCGCCGTTGTCACGGACGGCACCGCGGTGCTCGGGCTGGGCGACATCGGCCCCGAGGCTGCGATGCCGGTAATGGAGGGCAAGGCGATGCTGTTCAAGGAGTTCGCAGGAATCGACGCCTGGCCGCTCGCCCTGAACACGAAGGACACGGACGAGATCATCGCCATCGTCAAGGCGATCGCCCCCGGATTCGGCGGCATCAACCTGGAGGACATCGCCGCCCCTCGCTGCTTCGAGATCGAGGGCCGGCTGCGCCGCGAGCTGGACATCCCGGTGTTCCACGACGACCAGCACGGCACCGCCGTCGTGGTGCTAGCCGGGCTGATCAACGCCGCCAAGCTGGTGCAGAAGCGCCTGGACGAGCTGAAGGTCGTGCTGGTCGGCGTCGGCGCCGCCGGCGTGGCCGTCAGCAAGCTGCTGATGGAGGCCGGCGTGCAGAACATCATCGGCTGCGACCGTGAGGGCTCGCTGTACGCCGGCAAGCGCGGGCTGGTCGGGATCAAGAAGTGGTACGCCAAGCACACGAACCCGGACTGCTTCGACGGCGACGCGAACGCGGCGCTGGCCGGCGCCGACGTCTTCCTCGGCCTGTCCGGCCCGGGGGCGGTCTCGGTCGAGGCGATCAAGAGCATGGCGCCCGACTCGATCGTGTTCGCGATGGCGAACCCGACGCCCGAGGTGCCGCCCGAGGAGCTGGAGGGCGTCGTCCGGGTGATCGCCACCGGCCGCTCGGACTACCCGAACCAGATCAACAACGTGCTGTGCTTCCCCGGGATGTTCCGCGGGGCGCTCGATTCGCAGGCGACGACGATCAACGAGGAGATGAACCTGGCGGCCGCGCGGGCGGTCGCCGGCGTCATCTCCGAGGACGAGCTGCACGAGGACTACGTCATCCCGTCGGTGTTCAACAAGGCCGTGGTCGAGCACGTTGCCGCCGCTGTCGCCGACGCCGCAGCCCGCACGGGCGTGGCGCGCCGCGAGCCGGTGCCGACGGGCGACGTGTCGGCGATCTACCGCTGATGTAAACGGGGTCAGACCCCTTTGTTACATCGCTACGGAATCAGCAAGAGCGCGTCGACGTCGACGCGCGTCGACGAGCCGGCGGGGCGCGCCAGAACAACGACCTTGAGCGTGTGCGTGCCGCGGGTCGCCCAGGACTTGGCGAACACCACCTGCCGCGGCTTGATCGACGCGGCGCCGCCCAACGCCACCGTCTTCACCTTGACGCCGTCGACGTAGACCGCCGCCTGTCCGCGCTGCGGCGAGCGCGGCGCGACCCATGCGATCGCGCGGCCGGCGAACGTCAACGAGAACGCCGAGCCCGGCGCGGTCGCGTACCGCAGGTGGCCGGCGGTCGCGTCGCGGTTGGTCGAGCGCAGCCAGTGCGAGCCCAGCGGCAGCACCGTCGAGCCGTCCTCGATCTTCTGCACCGAGAAGCGCGGCCCGCGGAACAGCGAGGCGTTACCAGCGCCGTCCGTGTCGGCGACCTGGATCGTGGTGTCCAGGCCGACCGGGATCGAGAACAGGCGCTCCTTGGTCAGCGGCGTGTCCAGCGGCACCGGCACCGGCGCGCCGGTCCCCGTCGCCCGCTGCACCGCGTAGGACGCGACGCCGGTGTCCAGGTCGTAGCCGTTCCACGCCTCCTTGACGACCGCCGTCGTGCCCAGCGTGGTGCCCTCGACCAGCCGCGGGTACGGCGGCAGTGAGAAGCCGGGCGGCGTGGTGTCGTCGATCGCCCACTGGTACACCGACGGGGTCACGGCGAAGCCGCCCGAGAAGCGCACCGGACCGTCCGCGACCACGGCGTCAGGGAGCACGGCGGGCGACGACAGGGCGGCGGGCGCGCTGTCCCCCGTCATCGGCGAGAATGAGGCCGCCGCGTCGGTGCTACGAGCGATGACGCCCCTGCTGCCGAACCGCGCGTCGCCGTAGACAACGCCGCCGTACTTCGGATCGGGGATCAGCGCCAGCAGCGTCATGCCGTGGAACTTGGCGAACGCCCGCCACGTCAGTCCCCCGTCCGTCGATCGCCACGACCGGCCGTTGCCCAGCGCGTACAGCCAACCCGGCCTGACGGCGTCGAACACCGGCGCGTCGGGCCCCTTGCGCGGCGCGGTGAAGTGGGCGCCAGCGTCGGTGCTGCGTGCCAACCCGCCGATCGCCTGCACGAATACGGTGGCCGAGTGCAGCGGATCCACGGCGACGGACTCGAGGTTCGCCGACTTGTGGATCAGCGTCCAGTGCGCGCCGGCATCCGCCGTGGTGTAGACCCATGTCGCGAAGCCGCTGCCCAGCACCGCGTAGATGCGCGAGCCGCTCGCGGCCACCTGGCGCACCTCCCGTCCCGTGAGCGGGAGCGAGCCGGTCACCGGCGTCCAGGTCGCGCCGGAGTCGCCGGTGCGGAGGATGCCGCGCTGGCGGGCCACGTATACCGTCCCCACCTGGCCCGGCACGGGCACGACCGCCACCGGCGGAAGCCCGGAGGGCAGCGGGTGCCGCGTCCAGGTGGCACCGCCATCGGTGCTGACGTGCAGCGCCGTGCCGGTACCCAGGCTGTAGAGCCGGCCACCGGGGCCGGCGACCGCCGATGCCTGGGTCGTGTGGATGATCGGGTCGGGCACCAGGGTGAACGCACCGCCGGCGGTCGTCCGCCGCCACAGGTTGTTGTCACCGACGGCGAGCGCGGCGCCCCCGGCGGTGGTGTTCGGCTCGCCGCACTCGCACACGGGCGCGTAGGGGCCGCCGACTGGGCCGGCCACGAGACCGGTCGCGGTGCCAAAGAACAGCGACGACGGGTCGGCCGCGTCGACCCCGTCGACGAAGCCCGGGGCGGCGCCGAGTGCATCCCAGGTGCCGCCGTGGTCGGTGCTCCGGAACAGCGCGTCGGCCGAGTCCGTGAAGTACAGAGCGGTCGGCGATGCAGCGAGACGGCCGTCCACCGACGGCACCGGCGCCGCCGCCGTCGACCACGTCGTCCCGCCGTTCGCGGTCGTCCGCAGCTCGTCGTCCAGCGTTAGGGTGGCGTTGCCGTCGCCTGGGCCGACCACCAGCCGGCAGATCCGCGGGTCGGCGACCGGCGTCCGCCACGTGACGCCCGAGTCGCCGCTGGCCGCGACGATGCAGTCGTAGCCGCCACCGCCACCCCCGATCACGTAGATCAGCCCGGGCACGGCTGGATCGGCGAGCACCTGCGAGCCGACGGCCGGCCGCCCGGAGATCAGCGGCGTCGTCCGCGTCGCCCAGGTTGCACCGTCGTCGTCGCTGACGTAGAGCGGCTCGTGGAACGCCGTGTTGGCGCCGCGGCCGAGGGCGTAGACGCGGCCGGCGGCACCGGCTGCGATGGAGTGCGCCGAGATCGCAGTGGGCGTCCACGTCTGGCCGCCGTTGGCGCTGGTCGCCTGCTGATCGTCGACCGACATGTAGGCATGTCCGGCCCGGCCCACCGCGACGTCGTTGATGCTGCCGTCCGGTGTCTCCGGCCCGATGCCAACCTTGACCCAGGCGTTCGGCAGCGGCGCGGCCGAAGCGGCGCCGCCGGCGCCGACCGCGAGTGCGAATGCCAACGCGGCGACCATCCCCCACCTGCTGCTGAAACTGCTGCCCACCTTGGATCGAGTCTGCGGGCGGCCGGTGGCCTTGTCAATCGGCCGCAGACGCCTTTTCGTAGCGGTCGTGGCGCCAGGCCTGCCGCATGCCGACCGACTCGTACAGACGAGCGGCCCGCTCGTTGTCTCCATGGACACCGAGCGAGGCGCGGGAGATGCCGGCCTCGGAGAACGCCGTCAGCGCCGTCAGCAGCAGCGCCCGGCCAAGGCCGCGGCCGCGCCACGCCGGAGCGACCGCCAGCTGTCCTACCCATCCCACGTCATCCTCGACCCAGTGCTCGGACAGGGCGACGCCCGCGACCTCGTCGCCTTTCCAGGCAACGAACCACCACCGGGGGTCGAACGACGAGCTCTCGATCGACCGCACCCGCCACTGCTCCCAGTCGTGGTGGATGTTGCCCTCGATCTCGGAGAACGCCGCCTGGACGAGCGCGTGCACCGCGCGGTCGTCGGTGCCCGTGCGGAACGGCCGCAACTCGACGCCGGCGGGCGCGGCCGGCGCCGCGGGCGGCTCGGCGAGATCGACCGTCATCCGCCAGTAGTGGTGGGTCGGACGATAGCCGTTGTTCCCCAGCAAATCCGCGGCCGAGCCGTTGGTGGAGACGATGTACTGCCGCAGCGGCAGGCGCTGCTCGCCGGCCCGCCGTTCGACGACCGGCAGCAGCGCGCTGCCGATCCCCCGGCCGAGATGCTCGGGGTGCACGTAGACGTCCTGCGCGTTGGAGGTGCACAGCGCGTACGCCGCCAGGCCGCCTCCCGGCGCCTCGACCAGGAACGAGTCCGCGGCCAGGTCGACCTCGGGGTCGCGCCACTCGTCGCGGACGTCGTCGAGCGTGAAGTCGGGCTCGCCGACGTCCGCGATGTCGCAAGCTGTGATCACCTCGAGCACCGCCTCGGCATCGGCCTCGGTCGCCGGGCGGGTCTCGGTCAATAGCGGTCCATGTACTGGTCGAGCTCCCAGCGGTGCACCTGCTCGTTGTAGTCCGCCCACTCGCCGCGCTTCAGGCGCACGTATTCCGAGAAGATGTGCTCGCCTAGCGCGTCGCGCACCACCTGGTCGGCCTCGAGCGCGTCGATGGCATGGGTCAGGTCGTGCGGCAGGCTGGTGATGCCGAGCTCGGCCGACTCCTCCTCGGTCAGGTCGTAGATGTTGCGGTTGACGGGCGCCGCAGGCTTCGCGCCGCTCTTGATCCCGTGCAGCCCCGCCTCCAGCATGCAGGCCAGAGCCAGGTATGGGTTCGCTGTGGGGTCGGGCGTGCGCAGCTCGATCCGCGTCGAGCGACCGCGCTTGGCCGGCACGCGGATCGCCGCCGAGCGGTTGCCGGGCGACCACGCGATGTAGACCGGGGCCTCGTAGCCGGGCAGCAGCCGCTTGTACGAGTTGACGGTCGGGTTGGCCACGGCGGTGATCGCCGGCAGGTGCTCGAGGATGCCCGCGATGTAGCTGTACGCCTCGGTCGACAGCTGGAGGTCGTCCGACTCGTCGAGGAAGGCGTTGTCCTCGCCCCGCGACAGCGACTGGTTGACGTGCATGCCAGAGCCGTTCTCGCCGTGCAGCGGCTTGGCCATGAACGTCGCGTGCATGCCGTGCTGGGCGGCGATCACCTTGACCACCATGCGGAATGTGATCAGGTTGTCGGCGGTGATCAGGGCGTCGGCGTGCCGGAAGTCGATCTCGTGCTGGCCGATCGCCACCTCGTGGTGCGCGGCCTCCAGATGGAAGCCCATCTTCTGCAGCGTCAGCTCGATGTCGCGGCGGCAGTCCTCTCCGCGGTCGACCGGCGCGACGTCGAAGTAGGTGGCGGCGTCGTGCGGATCGACGGTCGGGTTCCCGTCGGCGTCCAGCCGGAACAGGAAGAACTCGGCCTCGGGGCCGACCTGCATCGTGTAACCGAGGTCTGCGGCCTCCTTGAGCACCCGCTTGAGGTTCGAGCGCGGGTCGCCGGCGAACGGCGCGCCGTCCGGGTCGGCGACGTCGCAGATCAGTCGTGCCGTGCGGGCGTCCTCCGTGCCCCGCCACGGCAGCACCGAGTACGTTGCCGGATCAGGCAAGAAGTACATGTCCGACTGCTCGATGCGCTTGAAGCCGCGGATCGACGAGCCGTCGAACATCAGCTCGTTGTCGAGCGCCTTCTCCAGCTCCTCGACCGGGATCGACACGTTCTTGACCTGGCCGTACGGCTCTGTGAACTGCAGCCGCACGAAGGCGACGTTGTCGCGCCGGCAGCGCTCGAGCACTTCCTGCTTGTCCATGACCCTCCTCGGAGATCGCCTCTGCGAAGCGCAGAGTCTATCGCCGGGCCGGCCCGGCCAAGCCGCCTACCCCGGGATCAGCGAACGACCCCAGACGACATGCGGACGCCCGGCGTGCATCACCTCGCGGCCGGGGGTCAGACCCGTCCTGCGGGCGACGCCCTGGGAGCGGACGTTGGCCGGCAGGATCAGGGCGATCACCCGATCGATGCCCAGCTCGCGGACGCGCTCGATCGACGCCGCAGCTGCCTCGGTCGCGTAGCCGTTGCCCCAGTGGCGCCGCGCGAGGTGGTACCCGACCTCGACCTCGGGCTCGCCCTCGACCTCGCGCAGCACGATGCCGCAGTCGCCGACCGGCTCGCCGTCGTGTTCGATCACCCACAGCCCGTAGCCCTCGGCCGCGTAGCGCTCCAGGTTGCGGTCGATCCAGCGCACCGACTCCGCCCGGGTGAGCGGCCGGTCCCAGTGCTCCAGCGTGTCCGGATCGCCCAGCATGGGCGCCAGCCACTCGATGTCGTCGGGGACGAACCGGCGCAGCACCAGGCGCTCGGTCTCAATCTCGGTGCGGCCGCTCACACCGCCTCGGTGGCCGCGGCGATCTCCTGCGCGACCTCGACGATGTCGCGGTTGGCGTTCCAGACCTGGAGCTGGCGCATCGCGCCGGTGCCGGAGTCGAGGATGAACTCGATCCGCGCCAGCTGCTGGGAGCAGCCGAGCTCGCGGGCGACCGGCTTCAGCTCGCGGAGGCGGCGCCGGGCGAGCGTCCGCGCCGGCATCTTGACCCGCCGTCCCTGCACCAGGTCCATCAGGGGCGCATCCAGCCCGTACCGGGATGCCAGCCACTTGTTCTCGGCGAGCAGCATCCGGCTGTAGCGCCGCGGCGGATTGCCGGCCTCGATCTGATCGACCAGCTGCTTGACCAGGCACTGCACGTAGGCTGCCAGGGCAACGGTGTCCTCGATCCTGGTCTGCACATCCATCACCCGCAGCTCGATCGTCCCCAGTCGGGGATGCGGGCGGACGTCCCACCACAGGTGCGTGTAGTCGCCGATCGCGCCGGTCGCCTCCATGAACCCCACGGCCTCGGCGTACTCCTCGTAGGTCTCGAACCGAGGCGGCAGGCCGCTGCGCGGGAAGCTCGCGAAGATCAGCGCCCGGGTCGACGCCAGGCCGGTGGCCTCGCCGCGCCAGAACGGCGAGTTGGACGACAGCGCGAGCAGCACCGGCAGCTCGATCAGCACGCCCTCCATCACCTGCAGGCACAGCTCGGACGACGGCACCGCGACATGCACGTGCATCCCGAACACCAGCTCGCGGCGCGCGATGTACTGCAGCATCTCGACCAGCATCCGGTACCGGTCGCGGGCCGTGATCTTCTGGTTCTCGAACAGCGAGAACGGGTGGGTGGCGGCAGCGCCGAGGCGCATGTCACCGGCGCGCGCGCACTCCGCGGCGTAGCGGCGGATGGCGCGAAGGTCCGCCTCCGCCTGATCGATGTCCTCGCAGACGACGGTGCCGGATTCCAGGACGCACTGCATCAGCTCCGGC
>DATLLN010000291.1:0-2211 GCA_035537835.1 Gaiellales bacterium | reverse complement strand
ATCCAGCGGTCGGGGTCGCAGGCCGTGAGCAGGCCCTGCCACTCGCAGCCGGGGCCGAAACCGAAGCGGTAGATTGCTCCAGCCTCCGCCGTGCCGTCGGCTTTCAGCGTCCACCACTCGTCGAGTCCCGCCGGGTCGCTGAACATCGCGAACACCCGCGACACCGGAGCGGCCACCTGGAAGCGATGCAGGATGTCGGGCATCAGCCGATTTCTACCATCGCGCCGCCGTCCCCGGGTCAAGCGGCCGCGCGAATGCTGGGACGGATGACGGTGCGTCAGGGTTCGATGCGGTAGAGCCACGCCCCGTGGTTGGCGTCGACCAGCCGAAGCGTCGGATGGGTGACCGGCGCCCTCCCGAGCCAGACGTCGCCGTGCCGTGCCTGCGCGAGGGCAGCCTCGGTGGTCGCGGCCTCGACGCAGCTCGCGCCCGCCCGCCGGGCCAGGAACGCCTCGGGCATGGGGCAACCGGCCGCGAAGACGGCGGCGCCGGCAATCGCGTCGTCCTGGCGCAGCAGCAATTCCTGCGGCGACCGGGAGAGGTCGAGTTGCCGGAACGATCGCCAGGCCAGCTTCGACTCCGCCACGACGGCGGCCAGCGCGATGAGCAGGACGAAGGCCGTGCGCCGGTGTCCCCCGCCGCCGGCCGCCAGGCGATCGAGGGCCGAACTCACTGCCAGCGCCACCAGGATTGCGAACAGCGGATAGAACCCGTTGAGGTACCACGCGGTCTTGGTCGTGATCGCCGACGGCAGCAGGAAGGTGGCGGTGGCCCAGGCGGCGAGCAGCCACAGTGTGTGCCTGCGCCCGGGGTCGGCTCCGGCCCACGTCCGGATCCGCGCCGATGCCGGGGGCGCCACCCACAGCGCCGCCAGCAGCACGACGAGCCAGTCGTAGTGGTGGCGTTGCAGGACATCGAGGTAGAACCACCACGCGCCGGCGTGGTCGTCGATGGGGCGCTGCAGCCGGGTGACGACGTCGTACTCGACCATCCTGAGCAGGAACGCCGTCCCGTCGATTCGCCACCGTGCGGCCACATAGAGCGCGACCGGCACGAGGCCGGCCAGCGCCGCCACGACCCGGGCCTGCCACCGGCGGCGCGACGGCGGAGCCAGGAGGTCGACCGCGAGGATCGGCAGCAGATACGCCACTGCGCCCGGGCCCTTCAGGAGCACCGCCGCTGCGGCCAGCCCCCCGGTGGCCACCAGCATCCAGGGCCGTTCGCGTGCCGCCCAGACGGCCAGTACGGTGAGGGTGATCGCCAACGTCAACGGCGCGTCGGCATTGGCGGTGCGGCCCGAATGGACGTAGAGGAAGCCGTAGGTGGTGGCCAGGACGAGCGTGGCCAGCAGCGCCGGCCGATCGCCGAACGTGCGGCGCGTCCACCACTGCGTCGCCAGCACCGTCAGCCACGCGCACACCACCACCGGGAGGCGCAGCGCCACCACGCCGGCGCCGAAGGCGTGGAACGACGCCGTGATCAGCCAGACGTTCAGCGGCGGCTTCGAGTTGTAGTAGTCGAGCGTGCCGCCGAAGGTCGTCGCCGCCGACCACCCGGACGTCATCATCTCGAGGGCGCTCGTCGCAAACGACGACTCGTCCCAGACGTCGAGCATCTCGCGATCGAGGCGGTAGCCGAGGTTGAAGGCGGCCAGCGTGAGCGCCGCCGCAGCCGTCCAGGCGAGCCGGCGCGATGTCTCGATGGGCGTGGCGCGGCCGTCCATGCCGCATCATAGACGACGTGCCGGTGGTCGCTCCGCCGCGGGACTACTCGGCGCGCAGCGCCGACACCGGATCCACGCGCGTTCCGCGACGGGCCGGGACGTAGCTCGCCAGCAGGCCGGCCAGCACCAGCAGCGCCGCGACGCCGGCCAAGGTCGCCGGATCGCCCGGGCCGACGCCGAACAGCAGCGTGCGCAGCGTCGACGAGAGCGGCACCGCCAGCGCCGCACCGGCGACGACTCCGCCGAGCACCATGACCAGGCTCTGCCGCAGCACCAGGCGGACGACGTCGCCGGGTTGTGCGCCGAGGGCCAGCCGCACCCCGAACTCCGCGCGTCGCTGCGACACCCCGTAGGCGACGACGCCGTAGACGCCGATGGCGGCGAGCAGCAGCGCCGCCGCGGCGAAGAGGCCCAGCGCGGCCGAGGCGACCCGCGGCCGGATGAGCGACCGCGACACCACCTCGTCGAGCGGCCGGAGGTCCGACACC
>DATLLN010000290.1:0-7747 GCA_035537835.1 Gaiellales bacterium | reverse complement strand
CCCTACGACAGCCTGATCGTCGCCGCCGGCGCGCAGCAGTCGTACTTCGGGCACCCGGAGTTCGAGGAGTTCGCCCCGGGCATGAAGTCGATCGAGGACGCGCATGCGCTGCGCGCGCAGATCTTCGGGGCGTTCGAGGCCGCCGAGGCCGAGGCCGATCCCAACCGCCGCCGGTCGTGGCTGACGTTCGTCGTGGTCGGCGCCGGCGCCACCGGCGTCGAGATGGCGGGCCAGATCGTCGAGCTCTCGCGCAGGGCGCTGCGCCGCAACTTCCGCCGGATCGACCCGGCGGACGCCCGGGTTGTGCTGCTCGACGCCGGGCCGACCGTGCTCGCCGCGTTCCCGGCCGGCCTGCAGCAGCGGTCGGCGCGGGCGCTCACCCGGATGGGCGTCGAACTGCACGTGAACGCGCCGGTGACGGGCGTCGACGCGGCCGGCGTGGACGTGGGCGGCGACGATCCGGCGATCCGGCGGATCGAGGCGCGGACGCGGATCTGGTGCGCCGGGGTGGAGGCGTCGCCGCTGGGCGCGGCGCTGGCGGGGCAGACCGGCGCAAAGGCCGATCGCGCCGGACGGGTCGAGGTGCTGCCCGACTGCACGCTTCCCGGCCATCCGGAGGTGTTCGTGGTCGGCGACCTGATGAGCCTTGACCGGCTGCCCGGTGTGGCCGAGGTGGCCATGCAGTCGGGCAGGCATGCGGCGCGGACGATCCGTCGGCGGCTGGGCGGCGACGCCGAGCAGCGGCCGTTCCGCTACCGCGACCTGGGGACGATGGCGACCATCAGCCGGTTCAAGGGCGTCGCGTCGATCGGCCCGATCAACACCGTCGGCTTCCTCGGGTGGGTGCTCTGGCTGGTCGTCCATCTGGTGTTTCTGACCGGCTTCAAGAACCGGGTCTTCACACTGGCCAACTGGACGCTCGCGTTCCTCGGGAGCAGCCGCCCGCAGCGAGTGATCTCGCTGGCCGAGCTCGACGCCGCCGCCGCGCGGAAACGTCCCGGGCCGTCCGAATGAGGTTCATCCCGTTGGGATGACAACGACGCCGCCGGGCCTCGGTACTGTCCCTGACAATGCCTGAACGCGTGGTCATTCTGGGTGGCGGATTCGCCGGGATCGGCGCGGCGCGCAAGCTGAAGGACGCCGACGCCGAGGTCGTCCTGATCGACCAGCACGACTACCACACGTTCCAGCCGCTGCTCTACCAGGTGGCGACCGATCTGTTGGAACCGGCCGCGGTCGGGCATCCGCTCCGCGACCTGTTCCACGACCAGCCGAACGCCACCGTCCACGAGGCGACCGTGGTCGAGATCGACACCGAGGCCCGGCGGGTGACGTTCGCCGAGATGCCGCCGCTGGCCTACGACCATCTCGTGCTCGCGCTTGGCGCGAGCGTCAACTTCTTCGGCGTCGAGGGCGCGGGCGACCACTCGTTCCCGCTGTACACCTTGGCCGACGCCGTCCGCCTCAAGGAGCACGTGCTCGAGCGGTGGGAGGCGGCTGACCGCGACCCGGAGCTGGTGGACGACGGCGTGCTCAACGTCGTCTTCGTCGGGGGCGGCCCGACCGGCATCGAGAGCGCCGGCGCCTTCGCCGAGCTGTACCGCAGCGAGTTCACCAAGGACTACCCGCACCTGCCGCAGGACCGGATCCGGCTGATCCTGGTCGAGGCCGGAGACGACGTGTTCATGATGTTCAAGCCCGACATCCGCGAGTACACGCGCCAGGCGCTCGAGAAGCGCGGCGTCGAGCTGATGCTCGGTGAGACCGTCGCCTCCGTCACCCCGACCCGCGTCAACCTCGCATCGGGGACCTCGATCGACGCCCACACGCTGGTCTGGGGCGCGGGCTTGCAGGCCAATCCGGTCGGTGCGGCGCTCGGCGTCGAGCTCGCCCGCGGCGGCCGCATTCCGGTCGAGCCTGACCTCAGCGTGCCCGGCCATCCTGAGATCTCCGCCGTCGGCGACATCGCCGCCATCACCGAGCACGGCGCCGAACGGCCGCTGCCGCAGCTCGGCTCCGTTGCGCTCCAGTCCGGCGAGCAGGCCGGCGCCAACATCGCCGCTCGGATCGCCGGCAAGGACACCAAGCCCTTCCGGTACCACGACAAGGGCACGATGGCGACCATCGGCAGAGGCGCTGCGGTGATCCAGACGCATCACGGCCACACCATCACGGGCGCCTCGGCATCGCTCGCCTGGGGCGCGGTGCACCTGGCGCTGCTCTCGACCGGCGAGGACCGTGCCAAGGCGATGATCGACTGGACGTGGGCAGGCTTCTCGCACGAGCGGCCGGGTCGCATCAGCGTTGACACCAAGGACAGCCAACCCGCGGCGCGCTGAGCATGCCGCCGCATGTGAACGAGGAGACACCGGCATGACGACGAGTGCAGCGACTGCGGCCCGTGGCGCCGCGGCCCGCAGTGACGACCAGCAACAGCCGGCGGACGTGTTCGTCGTGTTCGGCATCACCGGCGATCTGGCGAAGGTGATGACCTTCCGGTCGCTCTACCGACTCGAGCGGCGGGGCCTCCTGGACTGCCCGATCGTCGGCGTGGCCGTGAACGACTGGACGGTCGAGCACCTGCGCGACCACGCGCGGGAGTGCATCGAGGGCACCGGAGAGCAGGTCGACCCGCAGGTGTTCGCGCGGCTGGCCGAGCGGCTGTCCTACGTCGAGGGCGACTTCGGGGACGCCGCCACCTACGGCCGTGTCGCGGACGCCATCAAGGGCACCGAGCACCCGGTCTTCTATCTGGAGATCCCGCCGTTCCTGTTCGGCAAGGTCGTCGAGGGCCTGTCCGAGGCCGGCCTCACCGCCAACGCTCGGGTGGTCGTCGAGAAGCCGTTCGGCCACGACATGGAGTCGGCGCGCGCGCTGGCCGACGAGCTGCACACGTACATCGACGAGTCGCAGCTCTACCGGATCGACCACTTCCTGGGCAAGATGGGCCTGGTCGAGCTGCTGTTCCTGCGCTTCGCCAACACCATGCTCGAGCCGGTCTGGAACCGCAACTACGTGGAGTCCGTTCAGATCACGATGGCCGAGCAGTTCGGCGTCGAGGATCGCGGCCACTTCTACGATCCGGTCGGCGCGCTGCGCGACGTGGTGGTCAACCACATGATGCAGGTGGTCGCCGCCGGTGCCATGGAGGCGCCCGCCGGGGGCGACCCGACGACGCTCAAGGACAGCATGGTGTCGGTGTTCCGGGCGATCCCGCCGGCCGATCCGGCGCACTACGTGCGCGGCCAGTACGAGGGCTACCTCGACACGCCGGGCGTGGAGCCAGGCTCCACGACCGAGACCTTCGCCGCGCTGCGGCTGGACATCGACAACTGGCGCTGGTCGGGCGTGCCGTTCTACCTGCGCACCGGCAAGCACCTGCCGGTCACCCAGACCGAGCTGCGGCTGGTGTTCAAGCATCCGCCGCGGCTGGGGTTCCGGCTGATGGACCAGCGGCCGGACCCCAACCAACGGGTGATCAAGCTCGACCCGACGACCGGCGTCAAGGTGATCCTCGACGCCCAGCATGCCGACCACCAGCGGATCGAGCCGATCGGCCTGAAGATGGAGTTCGCCGAGGAAGGCGGCGAGGGGCCGACGCCGTACGAGGTGCTGCTCCACGCCGCGATGGTGGGCGACAGCACCCGGTTCACGCGGCAGGACGGGGTCGAGCAGACCTGGCGGATCATGCAGCCGCTGCTCGACTCGCCGTCGCCCGTCGAACCGTACGCCCGGGGCACCTGGGGCCCGGCCTCGGCCGACGCGCTGGTCGCCGGGCACGGCCGCTGGCACGGACCGTGGATCGAGTCATGAGCACGACCAGTCCCGACTCCAGCACCCGGCCGCAGAGCGCTGCGGCGCCGTCGCCGTTCCCGCCGATCGCGGAGTACGGCTTCCTGTCCAACTGCCACACGGGGGCGCTGATCGCCGCCGACGGGTCGATCGACTGGCTGTGCATCCCGGCGTTCGATGCGCCGAGCGTGTTCGGCAGCCTGCTCGACCGGCAGGCAGGCAGCATGCGGATCGCGCCGTTCGGCATCACCCACCCCGTCGACCGCACGTACGTCGCCGGGACGAACGTGATGATCACCACCTGGCGGACGCCGACCGGCTGGCTCGAGGTGCGCGACGCGCTGACCATCGGCCCGCGCGATCACGAGGACGAGGTGACACCGCACACCCGCCCGCCCACCGACGACGACGCCGATCACATGCTCGTACGCACCGTCCGCTGCGTCGAGGGCAAGGTGGAGGTCGAGCTGGTGTGCGAGCCGTGCTTCGACTACGGCCGCGAGCCGGCGGCGTGGGAGCTGGTGGACGGCGGTCGTCACGCGGCGGACGCATCCGGCGCCGGCCAGCGGTTCCGGCTGGCGTCCGACCTCGCGCTGGGCGTGGAGGGGACGCGCGTGCGGGCGCGGCACGTGCTTCACAACGGCGAGCATGCGTTCTGCGCGTTGTCCTGGGCCGAGGGACTCGCCGTCCCGGCCGACGTCGAGGAGGCCGACGCCAGGATCCGCACGACCATCGGCTACTGGCGAAACTGGCTGGGCAACGCCCGCACGCCCGACCACCGGTGGCGCGAGCCGCTCCAGCGCTCGGCGCTGGTGGTCAAGGGGCTGACGTACATGCCCACCGGCGCCACCGTCGCCGCGCTGACCACCTCGCTGCCGGAGACGCCGGGCGGTGAGCGCAACTGGGACTACCGGTACACCTGGATGCGCGACACCACGTTCACGCAGCAGGCGCTGCACTGGCTGAATCACGACTGGGAGGCCGACGAGTTCATGCAATTCGTCGCCGACCTAGAGCCGACCGAGGACGGGTCGCTGCAGATCATGTACGGCATCGACGGCCGCCGGCAGCTGCCGGAGTCGACGCGCGACGACCTGTCCGGCTACGCCGGCGCGCGACCCGTGCGGATCGGCAACGGCGCCTTCGACCAGCGGCAGAACGACGTGTTCGGCGCCGTGCTCGACTCGATCCTGCTGAACACCCGCAAGAGCCAGCGCTTGCCGCGGCGGCTGTGGCCGATCGTCCAGTCCCAGGCCGAGTGCGCCACGAAGGTCTGGCAGAGCCCCGATCAGGGCATCTGGGAGGCGCGCGGCGCGCCGCAGCACTACGTCTCGTCCAAGATCATGTGCTGGGTGGCGCTCGACCGGGCGGCCAAGCTGGCCGCCATCCGGGGCGACGCCGAGCTGTCCGCCACGTGGGGCGCGACGGCTGAGGAGATCCGCAACGACGTGCTGGAGCACGGCGTCACGGACGCCGGCGTGCTGCGCCAGCACTACGAGACCGACTCGCTCGACGCCTCGGCGCTGATGGCCGCCAACTTCGGCTTCCTGCCGCCAGACGATGAGCGGCTGCGGGCGACGGTGGATGCGATCGCGCGCGACCTGAGCGAGGACGGGTTCGTCCTCCGCTACCGGACTGACGAGACCGACGACGGCCTGTCCGGCAAGGAGGGCACGTTCCTGATCTGCTCGTTCTGGCTGGTATCGGCGCTGGCGGTGGTCGGCGAGATCCAGCAGGCGCGCGACATGATGGAGCGGTTGCTGCGGGTCGGCTCGCCGCTCGGCCTCTACGCCGAGGAGTTCGACGCGGCAACCGGCCAGCACCTGGGCAACTTCCCCCAGGCGTTCTCCCACCTGGCGCTGATCGAGGCCGCGGCCCGGATCATCGTTCCCGAGATGCTGGCGCAGTACTGATGGACAGCTATGACGTGATCATCGTCGGCACCGGCGCTGGCGGCGGGACGCTGGCCCGCCACCTGGCGCCGTCCGGGAAGCGGATCCTGCTGCTCGAGCGCGGCGACTGGCTGCCCCGCGAGCCGCAGAACTGGAGCGCACAGGACGTGTTCGTCGACAACCGCTACGTCTCGGCGGACACCTGGTACGACGCCTCGGAAAAGCCCTTCCAGCCGCAGATCCACTACAACGTCGGCGGTGCGACGAAGCTCTACGGCGCCGCGCTGTACCGCCTGCGGGCCGAGGACTTCGGCGAGCTGCGCCACCACGACGGCGTGTCGCCGGCCTGGCCGATCGCCTACGACCAGCTGGAGCCGTACTACACGATGGCCGAGCAGCTGTACGAGGTGCACGGCGCCCACGGTGAGGACCCGACCGAGCCGCACGCCAGCGCCCCCTACCCGTTCCCGGCGGTCTCCCACGAGCCGCGCATCCAGCAGCTCTCGGACGACCTCGCTGCGGCGGGCTTCCACCCGTTCCACGCCCCATGCGGTGTGCGCCTGCGCGAGTCCAACATGCCGTACAGCGACTGCGTCCGCTGCCGGAACTGTGACGGCTTTCCCTGCGTCGTCCACGGCAAGTCGGACGCCGATGTGCTCGGCGTGCGTCCCGCGCTGGAGCATCCCAACGTCACGCTGCTGGTCAACGCCCGCGTCGAGCGGCTGGAGACGGATGCCGGCGGCGGCAGCGTCGCCGGGGTCGTGGTCATCCGCGGCGGCGAGGAGGAGCGGTACACCGCCGACCTGGTTGTGCTCGCCTGCGGCGCGGCCAACACGGCCGCCGTGCTGCTCAACTCCGCCGGCGACCGCCACCCGAACGGGCTGGCCAACGCCTCCGACCAGGTGGGCCGCAACTACATGTTCCACAACAGCCAGGCGGTGCTTGCGTTGTCCCGCGAGGAGAACCCGACCGTCTTCCAGAAGACGCTGGGCGTCAACGACTTCTACTTCGGCGCCGACGATGCCGACTTTCCGCTGGGCAACATTCAGATGGTCGGCAAGTCCCAGGCTCCGATGTTCCGCGGCGAGAAGCCGGGGGAGACCAGGTTCGCGCCGCACTGGTCGCTGGAGCAGGTGGCCCTGCACGCCGTCGACTTCTGGCTCTCGACGGAGGATCTGCCGCGGCCGGACAACCGGGTGACCGTCGACGGCGAGGGGCGGATCCACCTCGCGTATACGGCGACCAACGATGAGCCCAAGCGCCGGCTGTACGAGAAGCTGCGGTCGATGCTCGGCAAGCTGGGCATGCACGAGGACCACCTGCTGCACCGCTTCGCGTACATGAAGAACGAGATCCCGGTGGCCGGGGTGGCGCACCAGGCGGGCACCTGCCGGTTCGGATCCGACCCGGCCACGTCCGTGCTCAACGAGGATTGCCGCGCCCACGAGGTCGACAACCTGTACGTCGTCGACACCAGCGTCTTCCCCAGCATCGGCGCGGTCAACCCGGCGCTCACGGCGATGGCGAACTCGCTGCGGGTGGGAGACCACCTGCTGGAGCGGATGGCCTAGGCCGGATCGTCGAGCAGTTCGCCGCGGCCGGTGACCGGCGGCGCGCCCCAGATCAGCAGCACCGCGTCAGCGGCGCTCTCGTTGCGCACCTGGATCTCGGTGCCCGTCGAGACCCGCGCGAACCCGCCCGCCTTCACCTCGACCAGCTCCGGCGGTTCGCCCAGCGCCAGCGTCACCGTGCCCTCGAGCACGGCGAACACTTCCTCCTGGGCGCCCTCCCGGTGGCGCCGCCCGCGGGCACCGGGCGGGTAGCGCCAGACGGTCGCCCGCGACGACTCCAGGCCGAGCGCCTCGGTCAGGCTGGCCGCATGCCGCGGCGCATCCTGTTCGCGATACGGTCGCTCGGCGAACTCCAGCCCGTCGATGTGCGCCGTTTGGTGAGCCACCACGCTACTTGTCCTCGAGCCCGGACGGGGCCAGCCCGGCGACGGCCACCGCGAGCCGGCTGGGCCGGCGGCCGGCGGCCTCGGCGCACTCCTTGCGGTGCACGCC
>DATLLN010000289.1:0-4058 GCA_035537835.1 Gaiellales bacterium | reverse complement strand
GACCACGCCCCGCGCGACGGCGCCAATGATCGACCCCGCGTGGTGGAACGCCGCGATTCGGTCGTCCACGCAGACCACGGACGACCGCGAGATCAGCTCGTCGTCCACCTCTGTGCGGTCCGGCAGGTAGGAGCCGACGCTGATCACATGACAGCCGGCCGGCACCTCGGCGCCGTGCAGCACCGGCTCCGCGCTGTGCGTGCAGCACGCGATCACGTCGGCGCCCGCGATCGCCTCGGCGGCCGACGAGACGGCCCGCGCCTCGCCGCCCAGGTCGGCGGCGCACGCCTCGCGATGGGCGGCGTCCGGGCTCCAGATCCGCGTGTCCACAAGCTCCCGTCCGTGGCGGATCGCGTGCACGTGGGCGCGCGCCTGCACACCGCTGCCGATGATCGCGAGCACCGCCGACTCCGGCCCGGCGAGCAGCCGCACGGACAGCGCGCTGGCCGCCGCCGTGCGCAGCGTCGTCAGGCTGGTGCCATCGAGCATCGCCTGCACCAGCCCGGTGACGGGGTCGGTGAGCAGCACTGTCGCCGAGATCAGCGGCAGCCCGCGCTCCGGGTTGTCCGGTGAGACGCTGACCAGCTTGGTCGCGACGGGGGCACCGGCGGAGGCCCGCGCCGCGTACACCAGCGAGGTCGCATAGCCGTCGCCGCCCTCGAACAGCACCTTCTCGGCGAGGTCGGCATCGCCCAGCGCCAGCGACCGGAACGCCCGGTCGGCCGACTCGATTGCGACGTCGGGCGTGAGCAGCCGCTCGACGTCAGCGGCAGAGAGCACGAGCGTCATAGCGCCACCATACCGATCCCGGTAGGCTCGCCGGCGTGTCCACGCACGAGGGGTCACCGCTGGCGCTGGACGCCGAGACGATGCGCCGCCTCGGCTACCGCACCGTTGACATGCTGATCGAGCGCCTGACCGCCGGTCCCGGCCCGGTGGTCGGCCGGATCGCGCCCCAGGACATGTTGGCGCGCCTGGCGATGCCGGCGCCCGAGGACCCGGCCGGCTTCGACGAGATCCTGGAGGGCGTCGAGCGGGACATCCTCCCCCACGTCGCCCGCCTGGGCCACCCCGCCTACATGGCGTTCATCCCCGGCGAGCCGACCTGGCCGGGCGCGCTGGGCGACCTGATCGCCAGCGCGCTCAACCTGGACACCTGCTGGTGGCTGGGCGCCGCGGGCCCGACCGCACTCGAGCTGACGGTGGTCGGCTGGTTTCGGGACTGGATCGGCTACCCGCAGACGGCCGGCGGCGTCCTGGTGTCGGGCGGCTCGGCGGCCAACCTGACCGCGCTGGCCTGCGCCCGCGAGACGCTGATCGGCCCGATGACCGAGGACTCGGTGTTGTACCTGTCCGACCAGACCCACTCCTCCCTGGCCCGCGGGGCGCGCGTCCTCGGCTTCCGCCCCGATCAGGTGCGCGTGCTGCCCACCGACGAGCGGATGCGCGTCCGCCCGTCGGCGCTGCGCGGCGCAATGGAGGCCGACCGGGCGGCCGGCAGGCGCCCCGCCGTCGTCGTCGCCAACGCAGGCACCACCAACTCGGGGGCCGTCGATCCTCTGGCCGACCTCGCGCGGATCTGCCGCGAGCAGGGCGTGTGGCTGCACGTCGATGCGGCGTACGGCGGGTTCGCCTGCCTGACCGAGCGCGGCGCCGAGGCGCTGCACGGCATCGAGCTGGCCGACTCGATCACGCTCGACCCGCACAAGTGGCTGTACCAGCCGATCGAGGCCGGCGCGCTGCTGATCCGCGACGGCGAGGCTCTGCGCCAGGCGTTCGAGATCACCCCCGACTACCTCAAGGACGTCGAGGCTGTCGCCCGTGAGGTCAACTTCTCGGACTACGGGATCCAGCTCACGCGCACCTGCCGTGCCCTGAAGCTGTGGATGTCGATCCGCTACTTCGGGCTGGCGGCGTTCCGGCAGGCGATCGACGGCTGCCTCGACCTGGTCGACCACGCCCGGGCGCGGGTCGAGGCGGAGTCGGAGCTGGAGCTGGTCACGGAGCCGTCGCTGGGCATCCTGACGTTTCGCCGCAGGCCCGCCGGCGTCGAAGACGAGGACGACATCGAGCGGATCAACGCCGACCTGATCGCGCGCTGCGAGACCGAGGGCCACGGCTTCGTGTCATCGACCCGGCTGCTCGGGCGCTATGCGGTGCGGCTCTGCATCCTCAACCACTCCACGTCACGCCGCGAGGTGGACGACGCGCTCGAGTTCTTCGCGTCGGCGCCGGCCCTCGCCGGAGCCGACCGCCCGGTGGATGCCGACCGCGACCGCAACCCCGGCATCGAGGCCGGTTGGCTGGGACGGCCGCGGCTCGACGCGGACACCCTGCGGGCGCTGCCGCTGTTCGCGTCGCTGACCGACGAACAGGCGGCCCGCGTGCTGCTGGCTGCCCGCGAGCGATTCGTCCACGTCGGCGACAACGTGGTCGAACAGTGGCAGGCCACCCGCGACTTCTACGTGATCCTGGCCGGCACGGTGCGGATCGACGCGAACGGCCGCACCGTCGCGTCGCTCGGCCCCGGCCAGCACTTCGGCGAGCTGGCTGCGGTCGACTGGGGCGCGAGCTACGGCAGGCCGCGGCTGGCGAACGTCGTCGCCACCGCCCCCGGCCGGCTGCTGGTGCTCGACTGGCAGCTGCTGAACTGGCTGATGGGTGCGGCGCCCGAGGTCGGCCGTACGATCGAGCGGACGAGCCGAACCCGGATGGCCGAGCTCTAGCTCGAGCTACCTGCCACCTTCAGCACTGCGTTGGCGATGCCCTGGTAGCCGGTGCACCGGCAGAGGTTCCCGGAGAGCGCGATGCGCACCTCCTCCTCGGTCGGCTTCGGGTTGCGCTCGAGCAGCGCCGTCGCCGAGATCAGCATCCCCGGCGTGCAGAAGCCACACTGGACGCCGCCCTCTTCGAGGAACGCGCGCTGCAGCGGGTGCAGCTCGCCGCCGTCCGCCAGCCCCTCGACGGTCGTCACCTCGGTGCCCTCGGCCTGCAGCGCGAGGTACGAGCACGAGTTGACCGGCTTGCCGTCCAGCAGCACCATGCACGCCCCGCACTCGGAGTCGTCGCACCCCTCCTTGCTGCCGGTCAGCCCGATCTCGGTGCGGAGCACCGACAGCAGGCTGCGGGCGGGCTCGATCTCCACCGCGTACGTGTCGCCGTTGACCTTCAGGTTCGTCGTGTATCGCACGCTCTCGTCCTCTCTACTCGACCGCGCCGTGGAGGGCGGAACTCGCGGGAATCGGCACGTCCTGGCCACGGGCGCGGGCGACGGCGGCGTTGATCGCGCGCCGCGCCATCACGGCGGCCATCGCCCGCCGGTAGCGGTCTGAGCCGCGAACGTCGGAGATCGGCTGGGAGGCGGCCGCCACCACGTCGGCCGCGGCTCGCGCGGCGTCCGGGCTGCCGTCGCCGTCGGTCAGCGCCCGCTCGGCTTCCGGTACGCGGCGGATGGTCGGGGCGAGCGCGGTGATGGCGACCCGCGCAGCCGTGATCGAGTCGCCGTCGGCGACGACCAGGCAGGTCGCACCGACGATCGCGATCTCCATCTGCTTGCGGTACTCCAGCCGCACGTAGCAGCTGCCCGTTCCCGGGGCGGTCGCCGGCAGGTCGATCGAGGTCAGCAGCTCGTCGGGTCGGGCGCTGGTCTTGCCGGGGCCGGCGAACAGCTCCTCGACGCTGACCTCGCGCTCGCCTGACTGCGACCGCAGCCGGGCCACCGCGCCCAGGCAGATCAGCGGGCCGCCGGTCTCCATCGCCGGCGACGCGTTCATGACGTTGCCGCCGATCGTGCCGATGTGCCGGGTGGCGTGGCTGCCGACGATCGCCGAGGCGTCGGCGACGGCCGTGTAGCGCTCGCGCACCACCGGGTCGGCCACCAGCTGCTCGTGGGTGACGAGCGCGCCCAGGCGCAGGCCGCCGCCGGACTTCTCGATGCCCCGCAGGGCGTCGATCCGGTGGATGGCGACCATCGCGTCGGGCAGCGGCGCCTTGCCCTGGCGGGCGCCGACGACCAGGTCGGTGCCGCCGGCCACCGGGCGGGCGCCCTCGGCGAGTGC
>DATLLN010000288.1:0-10715 GCA_035537835.1 Gaiellales bacterium | reverse complement strand
GTCGTCGGCGACCGACATCGCAGCCGCCCAGGCCGGCTGGATCGTTTTCCGGCCACGGACGGAACAGCCCGGGAACTTCGTGGGACTGATGATGCTCCCTCCCGCCCATGGCCCCGATGATCCCAGCGTGGCCGATCTGGGCTACCGGATCCTCCGCCGGTGCTGGCGCCAGGGGATCGCGACGGAGGCCTCGCACGCCCTGCTGCGGCACGCGTTCGCCACGGTCGGCATCCGGCGGGTAATCGCCCAGACGATGGCGGTGAACGAGGCGTCCCGCGGTGTGATGACGGCCGTCGGAATGTCCTACGTGCGCACCTACTTCCCCGACCGGGACGAGCCCCTCGCCGGAGCCGAGCACGGCGAGGTGGAGTACGAGATCACACTGGACGAGTGGCGGAGGCAGACGGGGTCGCGCTGACCAAGGCTCCGTTAGGGTTTCCGGCATGACAGAAACCAACAGACTGGTCACCCTGATCGCCGGCGACGGCATCGGGCCCGAGGTGGCAACGTCCGCCCGCCGCATCGTCGACGCGACCGGCGCTCCCATCGAGTGGGAGCTGCATGAGGCCGGCGCCGAGGTGTTCAAGAAGGGCCTGCCCACCGGCGTCCCGCAGGACACCATCGATTCCATCAGCCGCTCCCGCGTCGTCCTCAAGGGCCCGCTGGAGACGCCCGTCGGCTTCGGCGAGAAGAGCGCCAACGTCACCCTCCGCAAGCTGTTCGAGACGTACGCCAACATCCGCCCGGCTCGCGAGCTTCCGGGCGTCGTCACGCCCTATTCCGGCCGCGGCATCGACCTCGTCGTCGTCCGCGAGAACATCGAGGATCTGTACGCCGGCATCGAGCACATGCAGACGCCGGGCGTCGCCCAGTGCCTGAAGCTGATCTCCCGCAAGGGCTGCGAGAAGATCGTGCGGCTGGCGTTCGAGTTCGCCCGCGCGGAGGGCCGGGGCAGCGTCGCCTGCGCGACCAAGGCCAACATCATGAAGCTCACCGAGGGGCTGATGAAGCGCACCTTCGAGGAGATCGCTCCCGAGTACCCGGACATCGAGTCATGGCACGTGATCGTCGACAACTGCGCGCACCAGCTGGTCAAGCGCCCCGAGCAGTACGACGTGATCGTCACCACGAACATGAACGGCGACATCCTCAGCGATCTCACGTCAGGCCTGATCGGCGGCCTCGGCTTCGCCTCGTCGGCGAACATCGGCAGCGAGGCGGCGATCTTCGAGGCCGTCCACGGATCGGCGCCGAAGTACGCCGGCAAGGACGTGATCAACCCGACGGCGATGATCGGCGCCGCCGTGATGATGCTCCGGCACCTCGAGCTGTTCGACGAGGCGGCGCGGATCGAGAACGGCCTGCTGGCGACGCTCGAGGACGGCATCGTCACCCGGGACGTCGCAGGCGACGAGGGATCAGTCGGCACCGTTGCCTTCACGGACGCGATCATCGAGCGGCTCGACCGCCAGAGTCCCTCCTACCACGCCCGCGAGTTCCGACCGATCAAGCTCCCCCAGGTCTCGAGCGCCGCCGCGTTGGTCACGGCGTCCAGCCGGCGGACGGTCGGCGCCGACGTGTTCGTCGAGTGGGACGGCGACGCCCAGGAGCTCGGGCGGCGCATCGAGTCCACCGTCGGCGGGACGCCGCTGCAGCTGAAGATCATCGACAACCGCGGTACCCGCGTGTACCCGCCGACCGGCACGCCGACCGACTGCGTCGATGCGTGGCGCTGCCGGTTCATCACCCGCGACGGCGGCGAGCTGGCAGATGCCGACCTGCTCGAGCTGCTCGGCCGCCTGACCGCACCGGCCGCGTTCACCCACGTCGAGAAGCTGCACGTGTTCGACGGCGAGGACGGGTTCACGAAGGCACAGGGCGAGGACTAGCGTGACGGACGAGATGCTCGCGTCCGACCGCGACCGGGAGCAGGTGGCGGAGGCGCTGCGCGACGCGACGGCCGAGGGCCGGCTGTCGGTCGACGAGCTGTCGGAACGGCTCGACCAGGCGTACGGCGCGCGCACGCGCGCCGAGCTCGACCGCGCGGTCGTCGGGCTGCCGACACGGCCGGCGCCGACGGGCGACGAGGGCTACCCGGTGTGGGCGGTGGTGGGCGCGGTGGCCGTCACCGTGCTCGTGCCGGTCGGCTCGCTGATCGCGTTCGTATCGGGGCTGGTGCTGCTGCGCACCGAGCAGGTGCCCGACCGCCGGCTGCAGCTCAAGCTGTGGGTGGCCGGCGCGGTGGTCTGGCAGGCGATCAGCCTGGCCATCGCGCTGATCTTCCTGCGCTAGGACGTTGCGCGGGTGGGGCGGGCGTGGTTGCCCACCCCACTCCGCCTTCGGGTACCCGGGCCATTCCGGAGTGGAGCCGTTTGCCCAAGTGCGGCACACCGGTCGCGCCGAGCACCACGTCAACCGTACGAGCACGTTACGATCGCGTCAAACGGAGCCGAGTGCCGAGCGGAGTCCGCCGAGACGGGTGGCGACCACCGACTCGGCAGCCGCGCGGCTCGGCGCATGTCCGGTGACCGCCGCGATGAACGTGTCGCGGTCGAGCGCCAGGAGCTCTGAGGGCTCGGCCGCCACCACCGTTGCCGTGCGAGGCACGTCGCGCAGCAGCGCGATCTCGCCGAACGACTCGCCCCGGCCGAGCGTGACGCGGGCCTCCTGCACCTCGACCGAACCGCTCGCCACCACGTAGAAGCGGTCGCCCTCGTCGCCTCGGGTGATCACCTGGTCTCCGGCGGCCACGGCGACCCGTTCGACGGACGAGACCAGGCTCTCCAGCACCGGCTCCGGCAGCACTGCGAGCATCGGCACGCCCCGCAGCAGCTCGGCCAACTCGACCGGCGGCCGCGACGCCCGATCGATCGCGCGCAGCCGCCGCCACGCAAGCCCGGTCGCTGCCGGCAGCACCAACCCCGTCGCCACCAGCGCGCCCTCGGCGCCGAACGCCGAGACCAGCACCGGCGCGAGCACGCCGCCCAGCCCGATCGTCCCGACGAACACGCTCTCCAGCACGCCGAAGGCGCGGGCCAGCACGTCCTCCGGAACCGCGCGTTGCAGGAGCGTCAGCGCGGAGACGTCGACCAGCGTGTTGCCGACGCCGACGGCCGCAAGTGCGACGATCGCGCCCAGCGGAGTCGACCAGCCTGCGATCAGCACGATGGGCAGCCCCCACAGCAGCATGCCGACGGCGAACGTCGCGGCCAGCCGCGAGCCGCGGGCCAGCGGCAGCACGATGGCCGCGCCGGCCAGCCCGCCGGCGCCGAGCACGGCGTACAGCGTGCCGACGCCGCCCTGCCCCATCCCGGCCAGGTCGAGTGCGATCACGACGATCAGGACGTCGAGCGCGCCGGCGACCAGCGTCTGCAGGCCATACAGCCCGACCAGCAGCGAGATCGGGCCGCCGGATCCGATGGCGCGGAAACCAGCCGACACCTCGCCGGTGATCGACTCCGGTTCCTCCATGTTGCGCGGCTCACGCGCCGGCTCCTGGATGCGCCAGACCATCGCCGCCGACCAGGCGAAGGCGGCGGCTGTGAAGGCGAAGCCCAGCGCGGGTCCACCGATGGCGACCAGCACACCGCCGATCGCAGGCCCGCCGAACGACCCGACGCTCTCGATCGTGCTCGAGGTGGCGTTGGCCGCGGTCAGCTCGTCGGGCGTCCGTGCCAGCCCGGGAAGGATCGCCGCCTCGGCGGGGGTGAACGCCGCCGAGAACATGCCGCTGACGCCGGCCAGCCCGTAGGCGAGGACGGGCGGGCCGTCGGCGGCGGCGATCAGTGCGATCGCGGACATCAGGCCGACGCGGACGAGATCGGCGGTCAGCATCACCTGCCGTCGCGGGCGGCGGTCACTGATCACGGCGATGAAGGGCGCGGTCAGCGCCGCGGGCAGCATCCGGCAGAGCATCGCGATGCCGACCGCCGTTGCGCCCCCGGCATCGAAGGCGAAGATCGCGAGCGCGACGGCGTAGCCCCAAGCGCCGGCGAACGAGCCGACCGCGGCGAGCTCGAGGCGGCGGAGGCCGGGATTGGCGAAGACCGACCGGAGCGCCCGGACGGACTCCATCAGGTGGCAACCGTTGCAATTCGCATGGGGCGTGGGAAGATACCGGCGGCAGCCGCCGTCTGGTTAGCGATTCAACTCTCGAGAGAGGAGACGGTCATGGAGGAGCAGCAGGAGCGGGATCGCCGTAAGCGCGCTGAGGAAGAGGCCGAGGTCGAGGCCCATCGCCGGAAGCTGAACCCTGAGGACGAGCGCGACGAGGGCAAGTCGGACGACACGCCCGACGTCGAGGCGCACGCGAAGGCCCGCCGGCCGTAGGTACCGTGAGTGGGCCGGGGCCTCCGGGTCCCGGCCTAGCTTTGGTCCAGCAGCTCCGCAAGCGCGGCGACCATGCGGTCGGCCGCATCGCGCTGCGGACCGTCCAGCCCATCGACGACCGCCGCCAGGGACGCGACGGCGGTCGCCTCGCCGCCCACGGCGGCGGCCGCTCGGCGGTTGCGCATGATCAGGTCGAGCGCGATGGCGGCCTGGTTCGCGAACAGCCCCAGCATGTCGAGGTCGGCGGCCGTCACGCGCCGCGACGCCGGCGGGTCGAGCACCTCGATCACGCCCACCGAGCGCTCGCCGTGCAGCAGCGGGCAGGCGAGGAGCTTGCCCGGCGTGTACCCGGTCGAGGCCGCGACCTCGGACGCGAACCGCTTGTCGGTCGCCGGATCCTCGATCGCGATCGGCTGCCGGGTGACCAGCACCCAGCCGGCGATGCCCCGGCTCGACGGGAACCGGTTCCCGACCAGGCTGGTCTCGCCGTGTCCGGCGACGGCCTCGAACACCAGCTCGTCGGTCGCCTCATCGAACAGGAAGATCGAGGCGGCCCGCGCGGCGAAGATCGCCCGCGCCACCTCGACCACCGACTGCAGCAGCTCCCGGTGAGCGCCTTCCGATCCGGCCACTCCCGCCGCAACCGCCGCCCGCAGGTCATCAGCCATCGTTTCCTCCCGTCGACGCGATCTGTGCCAGCACGCTCTTCAGCTCGAACGGGGTCAGCTCGGGATGCTTCGCCAGGATCAGCGCGCACATCCCGGCGATGTGCGGTGCCGCGAAGCTGTTCCCGGTCGCCCGGATCACGCCCTCGCCCGGCCAGGCTACCTCGACGTCCACACCGCGCGCGAAGAACTCGACCGGCGGGTCGGCGTTGACGTAGAACTCACGCTCGCCGTCGCCGTCGTGGCTGCCCACCGAGATCACGGACGCGAACCGCCAGGGATAGCTGTTCACCGGCATGTTGTGGGCCGAGGCGATCAGCACCGTGCGCTGGAAGTAGGCCCGGTCGGCGAGCTCGTGCAGCCTGCCGACGAACTCGCTCTTGGTCGTGGACAGGCTGAGGTTGACCACCCGCGCGCCCGACTCGATCGCCCACTCCAGCCCGTCCAGCAGGGCACCGCCACTGCCGGTGTACCCCGGGCCGAGCACGCGGGCGCTGTACAGATCGCAGCCGGGCGCGAGCGCACGGATGATCCCGGCGCACGCCGTCCCGTGTCCGCAGACGTCGCCCTCCTCGTCGTCGATGATCGACTCGGCGTCATCGTCGACGGCCACCGCGCGCTGGATACCGCCGACGGCCGGATGCTCGCCGTCGACCCCGCTGTCCACCACGGCGACGGCGACCCCCTCGCCTGTCGAGGCGCCCCACGCCCACTCGCGGTCGATCCGCTCCGACCACCACGCCGGGCGCACCGCGTGCGCCGCGCCGCTGGTGGGCAGGCTCCAGGCCGGCAGCTCCTCGTCGTGTCCGGTGTCGCTCACTGCCGGTCGGCGAGACGGTGACGAACGGCTGCGCGCAGCGCGGGGTTCGGCTCGTGGCCGGCCCGGCGCAGCGCCGCCTCGAGATCGGCGACCAGCTCTGCATGGAACTCCGCGTCGGTCTCCGCGAGCGCCAGCACCTGGTCGGCGGCTCGGCGGAACGCGGGCATCTCGATCGCGGCCCGCTCCCAGTTCTCGGGCGCGGCGGGCAGCGCGGCGATCAGGCGTCCCAGCATCCGTTCGTCCATCTCGTTGTCACTCATCATGTCTCACCAGACGCCTGCGTTGACTTCGATCTTCCGTCCAACAGCTTGCGCAGCCGGCTCAGACAGCGGGAGATCCGGCTGGCGATCGTGCCGGCCGGGATGCTGAGCGCATTGCCGATGGCGGCGTAGCTCTCGTCGCGGCGGAAGAAGCGGTCGAGGATCTCCGCGCAGTTCTCGGAGAGCTCGGCCATCATCCGGTCGACGTCCATCGCCAGCTCGACCCGCTCCAGCGCGTCGTCGGGGTCGGGCGCCTCCCACTCGTCCTCGGTGACCGGCGACCGCTTCGCGGCGCGCAGCCGATCGAGGCACAGACGGCGGGTGACCTGGCCGATCCAGGCCCGCATGGATGCGTCGTCGCGGATGTCGTTGAGGTGCTCGTAGACCCGGACGAACACGTCCTGGAACACGTCCTCGGCGTCGGCGTCGCTCAGCCGAAAGCCCTGCTGGCAGATCGCGAACACGTAGCGCGAATACATGCGCACGAGCTGCGCCCATGCGTCCTGATCCCCCGACCGGCATCTCGCGACGAGCGAGACCACGACCTCCGCTTCGGCCGACATGTCACAAAGCGTATCCGCTACTCGGACAGAGCGCGCGATGTCGACGCCCGAACCGACTCGATCATCAGGCGCAGCTCGCCGGTCGATCGGTCGTCGGGCGTCGTGGTCAGGTTGAGCTCGACGAGGTGCGCGCACGACCGGACGGCGGCGTCGCAGAACAGTGCCGCGACCGTTGCGTCGGCCCGGTGGGCGGGATCGCAGCCCGTCGACGTCTCGGCGGCCAGCTCCGCCGTGGTCTCGGCCTGCGTGGCGAGATCGAGAAGCGCCTCGACCGCCGACCTCAGACGCTCCTCGAGGACGCCCTCGCCCGCCTCGCCCGCGAGCGCCTCCATCGCAGCCACGTAGCTCAGCTCGACCGCCTCGCCCGAGCGCAGGACGCGCTCGCGCAGGTTGTCGGCCTGCGCCAGGATGCCTCCCGAGCCGGCCCAGGTCGCCGCCGACCGGCTCGCCGCCTTGGTGATCAGCGACAGCGCGACCTCGACGACTAGCGCAACGGCCGTGCCGGAGGCCGGCGTGACGTCGGGTTCGGCCAGCCGCTCGACCAGGTCGAACGTGGCGTCCGGTGCGGTGGCATCGTGACGACGGCCCACTGTGCAACCCTACTGGACGGATGTCTGCCCCGCTCTCCTTCGTCGAGCCGCCTCACCGGTCGCGTTTCCGTCGCGCGCTGCTCCGGCTGCTGATGGTGGCGATGCTGCTGGGCGCCGTCGCCGCCGCCGGCGTGGTGCTGTACCAGGCAAGCGGGCACACGGCCCAGGCCGGGCCCGCGAGCAGCGAGACGCTGGGCGCCGTCGTGCCGCCGGTGACCGAGCCGTTCGCCTCGCTCGGCGGGCAAGGGCACCCCAAGGCCGCGCGCCAGGAGAAGGCGGCGGCGCTGCCGCCCCTCGACGGGTCGCACGCGGCGGCCGCCAGGGTGAAGGGCGTCCACGTCCGCGGCGGCATCGTGATCGACGCGAAGACCGGGCGGGTGGTGTGGGCGCGGCGCCCGCACCTCGAGCTGCCGATCGCCAGCCTGACCAAGCTGATGACCGCGGTCGCGTTCGCGGCCCGGCCGAAGGAGCTGTCCCACACGATCACGGTCAGGAAAGCGTGGCTGGGGATCGGGCAGTCCAGCATCTACCTGAAGCCGAACCAGCACATCACCGTCAGTCAGCTCGTGCAGGGCCTGCTGATGGTCTCGGGCAACGACGCGGCGAACACGCTCGCCCACGTGCGCAGCGAGACGGTGCCGGCGTTCGTCCGCCGGATGAACGCCCGCGCCCGCATGCTCGGCCTGCGCGACTCGGCGTTCTCGAATCCCTCGGGCCTCTACGACACCGGCAACCACTCGTCCGCCTGGGATCTCGCCGACCTCGGCCGGTACGTGCTGCGCGACCCGGTGCTGTCGCACGTCGTCAGCCTGCGCACCGCGCCCGCGCCGCGTCACCAAACCTGGGTCAACCACAACAAGCTGTTGTGGAACTACGCCGGCGCGCGCGGGCTGAAGACCGGGTACACCGATCTGGCCGGCTCATGCCTGGCGGCCGCCGCAACGCGCAAGGGACGCACGCTGATCGCGATCGTGCTGCATGCCGACGGTGACGAGTTCACCATGGCGGGGCGACTGCTCGACTACGGCTTCGCGCACGACCGCCACGCCTAGGGCCGCTCGGCGAGCACCTCGGCAGCGACCTCGGGCGAGACGTTGCCACCGGAGATGACGCACGCCACACCGGTGCGGCCGGCCACGTCGACCTTGCCGGCCAGCAGCGCGGCGACGCCCGCTGCCCCGCCGCCCTCGCACGCCAGCTTGGCCCGGCTGTAGAGGAACCGCATCCCCTCCCGGATCTCGTCCTCGGTGACCAGCACGAGGTCGTCCAGATGCCGGCCGAGCACCTCAAGCGCGATCTCGCCGGCGACCGGCGAGCGGAGGGCGTCCGCGACCGTCACCGCGGGCGACAGCGGCACCGGCTGGCCGGCCTCGAGGCCCAGTCGGACGGCGTCGGAACCCACCGGCTCGACGGCGATGATCCGCGTCCCCGGGCGCAGCGCCTTGACCGCGACCGTGATCCCCGAGATCAGGCCGCCACCGCCCACGGGCACGATCACCACGTCCAGGTCGGGCACCTGCTCGGCCAGCTCCAGGCCGACGGTGCCCTGGCCGGCGATCACCAGCGGGTCGTCGTAGGGGTGGACGAGCACCCGCCCGGTCTCGGCCTGCAGCTCCCGCATCCGCGCCAGCGCCTCCAGGCTGCCGGCGGACTCGGTATCGACGGACGCGCCATAGCCGAGCGTGGCGGCGATCTTTGTCTCGCTGGCGTCGCGCCACATCACGATCAGTGCGTCGACCCCGTACTCGCGGGCGGCCAGCGCCAGCGCCTGCGCGTGGTTGCCGGCCGAGATCGCGATCACGCCGCGGCGGCGCTCCTCCTCGGTCAGCGCGGCGACCCGGTTGAACGCACCGCGCGCCTTGAACGCGCCGACCCGCTGGAACAGCTCCGCCTTCAGCCAGACGGGAGCTCCCACCGTCTCAGACAGCGTGCTGGACGACAGCACCGGCGTCTCGTGGACGAGCCCGCGCACCGTTTCGCGCGCGGCCCTGAGGTCGTCCAGTCCCGGGATCGTCACCGTCGCCATCGTGCGATCCTACCCGGCAGCCCGATGACCGCATCGCGACCCGCACCGATCCAGCGGCTGGCCGACCTCGTCGGCGGCGAGAACGTTCTGGTCGACGAGGACCTGCGCGCCTCCCACGAGCTGGACTGGACCGGGCGCTTCCGCGGGACGGCCGCGTGCGTCGTCCGACCCAGCTCGGCCGACGAGGCACGCGGCGTGCTGCAGCTGCTGGCGGCCGATGGTGTTCCCGTCGTCCCCCAGGGAGGCAACACCGGGCTGGTCGGCGGCAGCGTGCCGCGAGGCGGCGAGGTCGTGCTGTCCACGGTGCTGCTGTCCGAGGTCGGCGAGGTCGACCCGCTGACGCGCCAGGTCACGGTCGGCGCGGGCGCCACGCTGGCGGCCGTGCAGGCGGCGGCCGGCCGGCACGACCTGCGGGTGGCCGTGGACTTCGGCGCACGCGACTCGGCCACGATCGGCGGGATGGCGGCGACCAACGCCGGCGGTACGACGGCCGTGCGGTTCGGGTCGACCCGCGCGCAGGTGGTCGGGATGGAGGCCGTGCTGCCGTCCGGCGCCGTCGTGTCGCGGCTGCGCGGGCTGCTCAAGGACAACGTCGGCTACGACCTGCCCGGACTGCTGGTCGGCAGCGAGGGCACGCTGGCCGTGATCACGCGTGTGAGGCTGCGCCTGATCCCCCGCCCCCGGCTGCGGGCGACGGCGCTGATCGCGCTGCCGGGGATCGACGCGGCGGTCGCCGCCAGCTCGGCGCTGCTCCGCGTGCCGTCGGTCGAGGCCGTCGAGCTGATGCTGCAGAGCGGCATGCAGCTGGCCTGCGACCACCTGACCCGGCCGCTGCCGATGCCCGACCCGCACGGCGCCTACCTGCTGGCCGAGGCCGCGGGGGACGCGCCCCAGGAGGACATCCTGGCCGAGGCGGTCGCCGGCCTCGACGAGGTCGAGGACGCCGTGCTGGCCGACGACGCCACCGGGCACGCCTCGCTGTGGGCGCTGCGCGAGGGGCACTCCGTGGCGGTCGCCTCCACCGGGATCCCGCCGCACAAGCTGGACGTCACGCTGCAGCCGGGCCTGCTCGGCGAGTTCATCCCCCGCTGCAACCGGGCGGTCGAGGAGCTCGACCCGTCGTTCCGCGTCTACACGTACGGGCACGTCGGCGACGGCAACATGCACGTCAACGTGATCGGCCCGGCGCCCGACGACGAGCGGGTCGACGAGGCGGTGCTCGGCCTGGTCGCCGAGATGGGCGGCTCGATCAGCGCGGAGCACGGCGTGGGCGTCGCCAAGGCGCCGTTCCTGCACCTCGGCCGCTCGGCCGCGGACATCGCCGCGATGCGGGCCGTCAAGGACGCGCTCGACCCCGGCGGGGTGCTCAACCCGGGCGTGATCTTCGAGGCGTAGCGCTGGGTGTGCCAGGGGGTCAGGATCCTTGGCACACGTGCCAAGGATCCTGACCCCCTGGCACAGG
>DATLLN010000287.1:0-4646 GCA_035537835.1 Gaiellales bacterium | reverse complement strand
CTGGAAGATGTTCCCCTCGGTCAGCCCGGTCGTGCGCTCGATGTCGAGCGGCGTCTGCACGTTGCGGAACAGGATGATGTCGCGGATGTTCGGGGCGAACTCGGCGATCCGATCGACGACGGCGTCGCCGAACGCCTCGCGCTGGTCGTCCCAGCTGCCCAGATCGGGCGCGAGCTTGTACGGGGCGTACTGCACGAAGCAGCTGATGATGTGTTTGCCGGGCGGCGCCATCGTCGGGTCGACGAGGGTCGGGATGATCATGTCGATGTACGGCCGCCGGCTGAAGCGGTTGTACTTCGCGTCGTCGTAGGCCTGCTCCATCTCCTCGACGCTCGGGCTGAACGAGATCGCGCCCCGGAGGTGCTCGCCGGTACCTGGCAACGCCGTGAAGTCCGGCAGGCGGTCGACGGCGAGGTTGACCTTGCCGGACGAGCCGCGGAACTTGAAGCGGCGAACCTCGTCCTCGAACGCCGGATCGAGCGTCCCCGGTTCGAGCAGGCCGAGGAACGTGCGCCGGCTGTCGAGCGAGCTGAGCACGTCGGTCGCCTCGATCTCCTCGCCGCCGTCGAGGACGACCCCGTCCGCCTTGCCGTTGCGCACCCGGATCTGCTCGACGCGGGCGTCGGTCCGGATCTCGGCTCCGAGCGCCCGAGCCGCGTTGCCGATCGCGTTGGACACGCCGCCGGTGCCGCCCTTGGGAATGCCCCAGGCACGGAACGCGCCGTCGATCTCGCCCATGTAGTGGTGCAGCAGCACATACGCGGTGCCCGGCGAGCGGACACCCTGGTACGTGCCGATGATCCCGGACGCGGACATCGTTGCCTTCAGCGGGTCGGTCTCGAACCACTGGTCGAGGAAGTCGGCGGCGCTCATCGTCATGAGCTGGACGAACACCGCCTGCTGGCGCTCGGTGAGCTGCTGGAAGCGGCGGGCCAGGCCGGCCAGCGGCAGCAGCGGCCGCGGGTCGATCGAGGTGGGATCGGGCGGGACGATCGACAGGATCGGCTTGATGAAGCGCGCCATGTCGACCATCAGCTGGCCGTACTCCTCGTACGCCTCGGCGTCGCTTGCGGACCAGCGACGGAGCTCGCGCATCGTCCGACCGTGGTCGTTGACGCGCCACAGGTAATCGCCGCCACCCTTCGCCGGTCCGCCGCCTTCGCGGAGCGGCGTGAACGTCCCATCGAGGGGCAGGATGTCGAGGCCGTGCTGCGGGAGCCGGAGGTCGCGGATGATCTCGGGCCGCAGCAACGACACGACGTAGCTGAAGACGCTGAACCGGAAGCCGGGGAACAGCTCCTCGGTTACTGCCGCGCCGCCGAGCACCGGGCGCTGCTCGAGGACGAGGGTCTTCAGGCCGGCGCGCGCGAGATACGCGGCGCTGACGAGGCCGTTATGACCGCCGCCGATGATGACCGCGTCATAGCGCTGGGCCACCCGTTCCCTCTCCTTATCCAGTCTGCATAGGTTTCATGCAGCGTACCCGAGCGGCGGGCCGGTCCGCTGTGCATACTCGGCGGCATGAGCGTCGGCACCGCCTTCCATCCGCGCACCGCGGATCTCAACCGAAAGATGCAGTGGCGCGAGTGGTCGGGCTACTTCGCATCGTCGGTCTACGCCGACTTCCACGACATCGAGTACAACGCGATCCGCGAGGCAGTCGCCCTCATCGACGTCTCGCCGCTGTTCAAATACCGCGTCAGCGGTCCCGATGCGAGCCGCCTGGTCGACCGCGTGATCACCCGCGACGCCACGAAGCTCGCGCCGGGCGTCGTCTACTACACGCCCTGGTGCGACGAGCATGGCAAGGTCATCGACGACGGCACCGTCCACCACCTCGACGACGGCAGCTATCGCTGGACCGCGGCCGACCCGCAGCTGCGCTGGCTGCGCATGAACGCCGCGGGACTGGATGTCGAGATCGCCGAGGAGACGGAGGCGATGGCGGCGCTCGCCCTCCAGGGCCCGTTGTCGCGCGCCGTGCTCGAAGCGGCGACCGGCGAGTCGTTCGCCGACCTGCGCTACTTCCGGCGCCGGCCGACGACGTTCCGCTCGGGTCGGACGCGGATCCCCGTGGACATCTCACGGACCGGGTACACCGGCGACCTCGGCTACGAGCTGTGGATCCCGGCGGAGCACGCCGTTGCCGTATGGGACGCGCTCATCGGCGCGGGCGATGCGTACGGCATCCGACCGGCCGGGATGGTCGCGCTCGACGTCGTGCGGCTGGAGGCTGGCCTGATCCTGATCGAGGTCGACTACACGTCCGCCCGCCACGCGCTCAACCCGGAGCAGAACTACTCGCCGTACGAGATCGGGCTGGGGCGGCTGATCAGCTTCGAGAAGGGCGACTTCGTCGGCCGGCTCGCCCTCGAACGCGAGCAGCGTGCGGGCGGCCCCGCCCGGCGCCTGGTCGGCCTGCAGCTCGACTGGTACGACATCGAGGCGCTGTACACGGCGCAGGACCTGCCGCCGGCGATCTCCCCGACGGTCGATCGCTCGCCCGTCCCGGTGTTCGCGGGTGGCCGCCAGGTCGGCAAGGCCACCAGCCACGGCTGGAGCCCGATCCTCAAACAGGCCATCGCGCTCGCGTCGGTGCCGCCGCGCTACGAGGACGTCGGGACGAAGCTGGAGGTGGAGTGGACCGTAGAGGGTCGCCGCGGGCGCGTGGAGGCGACCGTCGTCGGCCTGCCGTTCCTCGACCTGGATCGCAAGCGCGCCTGATCCCGGTAGCCGTCTCTTGCGGCGGCCTTGCGCGGCGAAGGCTGAAGGCACCCTGAAACCCGCCTGCAAGGCCACCTGCGCGCAGTAAAGGGTTTCCTGCCCCCCGTCGCGGCGAACCTGCCCGGCATGTCCAATGCTCACCAGTCGCGTCCCGACGGCAGTGCCGTCGCGGGCGTGACGCTTTGACCCGACGACGAGCGGTTGCGCTCGCCGTCCTGGTCGCGTTCGCGACCCTGACCCTCGCAACAGCCGCGACTGCTCGTCCACCCTCCCCACCCTCCGACCTCGATCCCGAGGCGTTCCAGCCCGTCGAGCTCGCCGATTCGGTGGCCAACAAGCCGGAGCCGCTGCCGTCGATCGACTACGGCGCGCCCGCCTCGCCGGTCCAGATCGGCGACTTCCAGGACGAGGCCCCCGCTGTGGAGCCCCGTGCCAACCCGAACCAGCCTGTCCGGCCGGAATCGGTTCTCAAGCCGACCCCGAAGCCAAGGGCCGCGACAAGCTCCGGCGGCGGCACTGGCCACAGCGTGCGGGGCACCGCGAGCTGGTACTGCAAGGCGGGCGTGAGCGCCTGCCACAACGCCTATCCGAGCGGCCTGTACGCGGCCGCGGGCCCCGCCTTGCGGGTCGGCGCCTGGCGCGGGCGAACCGTGACCGTGTGCGGGTCCGGCAGCTGCGTGAACGTGAAGCTGATCGACTGGTGCGCCTGTGGCAGCGGCCGCGTGATCGATCTCTACAGCGACGCATTCAGCCGGCTGGCCCCGCTGTCCAGCGGCACCCTCTCGGTCCGGGTTTCCTGGTAGCGACCGGCTAACGCAACCAGAGTGCAACCGATCGGTGACCTCGCGCGGGGTCGCCGATCGTCGCTGTGCCCTGTATACTCGCGCCGCTGGCAGGCCGACCAAGCGGCCCGCCACGGCTGGAGCCCACGCGATCGCGCTCACCGCGATTCCACTACCTGCGACCAGCCGCAGACCCGCGTCCGACGGTTTGAGGGCCGTCGTACCAAGTCACGCGAGCGCCTGAACCCCAGGGAAATTCCCATGGCGCTGCGGAGACCACGCCGAGGACCCCCCAATCGACGTTCCACCCATGCCCCCGAACACAACCGCGCGCCCGCCGGCCCGTCGCCGACGCGGCCGCTTGAGCGTCCGGCGAGCCATCCCGCTCGCCGTGCTGGCCGCGATCAGCACCTTGGCCGTGGCGACCGCCTCGTTCGCCCATCCCCCTTCGATCCCCGCGTCCCTGGATCCGAACGCGTTCGGCGCCGTCGCCATGGCGGATGGCGGTGCGACGATGCCGCCCCCAACGATCGAGTTCGCCATGCCGGCCGCGGCGCCCGACATCGGTGACTTCCAGGAGGACGACGTCCGCTCGTTCGCACCGCGGGCGAATCCCGATCAGGCCGTCGAGGCCGAGTCCGTGCTGAAGCCGACCCCGAAGCCGAAGCCGCAGCCGACGCCCCCGCCCAACCCGTCGCACAGCGCGAGCGGTCGCGCCGCGTGGTACTGCAACAACGGCAGCGGCTGCCCCGCCGGGTACTCGGGCGGTCTGTACGCTGCCGCCGGTGCGGCGCTGCGGGTCGGGAACTGGCGCGGCCGGGTCGTGACCGTATGCGGGAACGGGAACTGCATCAACGTGAAGCTGGTCGACTGGTGCGCCTGTGGCGGCTCGCGCATCATCGACCTGTTCGGCGCCGCCTACGGACGGTTGGCGCCGCTGTCGACCGGCACCGTGGCCGTCAAGGTCTCCTGGTAACGAATTAGGGCGGGGCCGTCGGAGGCCCGGCGGCGTCAGAGTCGAATGACGCTGTACGCCCGATGCCGACGCTCCGGATAATTGGCTTGACGGAGCACCATGATCCGGGACGGAGCCGATGCCGAGCGTAATCGAGGCCGCCGGCCTCACTAAGTCCTACGGGA
>DATLLN010000286.1:0-11360 GCA_035537835.1 Gaiellales bacterium | reverse complement strand
TGGGAGTGGATGGACAGCCCTCCCACCACAGCAGCTCGATCGTCGGCACGACCGGAAGCTTAGAGGGCGGGCGTCGTCGCCCTCACCGCGACGCCGCCGACGGTGCCGGTGACGGTCGCGACCGCGCGCTGGACGTTGGTGCGCCAGGTGATGTGGAGCTTGCCGCGCAGCCCGTCGGGGCCCGTCACCGTGACGTGCGCGTCGATCGCCAGCGCCCGGCGATCCCAGACGGCGGGGCCGGAGATGCGGAGCCCGGGGACGAACCGTGCGTCGTGGAAGACGAGCTTGACCGGCGAGTGGGCGAAGTACTTGCCGCTCGTGGTGAAGCTGCCACCGCGCAGCCCGTGGCCGCGGCTCGAGTACATCAGCTGCCACCGCGCGAACCCGTCTCCCACGGTCGCCACGGCGGCCCACGCTGCGCGCCGCCCGTTCACGGTGCCCGTGCCGCTCGCCGCCGGGGTCGTCGTCAGCGACCGCGGGAAGGCCGGTGCGACGTGCACCTCCTCGATGCGGGAAGCGCAGCTCGTGTCGCCGGCATCGAGCGTCGTCAGAAAACGGCGGACGATCTCGGACACGCAGAAGTCGAAGTCGTAGAGCGCCGTGATGTGCCCGGTGTTGTGCACGGTGACCATCGTGGAGTTCGGGAAGAGGGCGGCCGCCCGCTGCGCGTCCTCCAGCAACGTCGCGAAATCGAGGTCGCCGTTCACCACCAGCACCGGCACGTCGGGGTATCGCGCGCCGGCCGGCACGGGCGGGTCGGCGGGGATCGGCTCCGGCCAGTCGAGGCATCCGCGGACGAGCTGGTTCTCGTCCTGCGACCGCAGCCACACATCCTTGGCGAACGGCGCGAAGACGTTCGGCGGAAGCGCGCGGATCGCATCCGCAAGCTGGAGCCGCCGCTTGTCCGGCGATGCCGAGCGATCCCAGATCGCCGGGTTGTCATGGCAGGCCACGGCGGCGTATGCGCCCTCGGAGTACAGGGTCGCTGCGCCGGAGCCGCCGGAGGCGTCGTTCTCGGCGGCCAGCCGCAGCAGCGGCGCGGGGTCGCCCGCGGCGTACGACCGGGCGGCCGCCGGCAGGTCGCGGAAGATGCCGTAGCTGAAGTCCGCCCCCACCACGAGCTGGGCGAGCCCTGCCCCGTCGAGGTCGATGCGGTGGCGGAAGCCGTCGGCATCGAGCGCCGTGCCGTGCAGCGGATGCCGGTCGAGCGCGGCCGCCAGCCCTCCGATCACCGCCAGCACGTCGCCCGACGGGCAGCCCAGAGCCCGCGCGCAGACGCCGCTCCATCCCGTGCGGATGCGCGCCGACTCCTCGCGCTCGAACGGGTCGAAGCTGTCGTCGACGGGGAACGCACCGTCCAGCACGACCGCACGGACGAGGCCGGGGTGCCGGACGGCGAGCGCCTGCGCGGCATAACGTGCCGTACGAGTCGCCGTATACGTCGACCGTTCCCGTGCGCAGGCCGGTGAGGATCTGCGGCCGCGGCGCCGGCGGCGGGCACCAGGGCCAGCGCTGCGAGCGGGATCAGGAGCCGGCGGAGCACACCATGACCATACGTGGGCCTGGGTGCGTTCGGTAGAGTCACCGCGCCCCGCGATGCCCCGCGATCCGCGTCACGACATCCTCTTCGAGCCGGTCAAGATCGGGCCCAAGACGCTGCGCAACCGCTTCTACCAGGTGCCGCACTGCACCGGGTTCGGCGTCGAGAAGCCGTGGTCGCAGGCGACGCACCGGGCGGTCAAGGCAGAGGGCGGCTGGGCCGCCGTCTGTACCGAGTATGCGGCGATCAACGCCGAGTCCGACGAGACCCCGTACATCTCGGCACGGATCTGGGACGACCACGACGTCCGGATGCTGGCCCGGATGTGCGACGAGGCGCACGAGCACGGCGCTCTGGCCGGCATCGAGCTCGGACACACCGGCGTCCAGGCCGAGAACTCGGAGTCACGGCTGCCGTCGGCCGCGCCGTCGCAGCTGGCCAGCGACTTCGCAACCGGCGTGGTGCCGAAGGCGATGACCCGGCGCGACATCCGGCGGCTGGTGGACGACTGGGCGCTCGCCGCCCGCCGCTCGCGCCAGGCCGGCTTCGACATCGTCTACGTGTACGGCGGGCACACCTACCTGATGGGCCAGTTCCTGTCGCCGCACTACAACCGGCGGACCGACGAGTACGGGGGATCGCTGGCCAACCGCGCTCGGGTATGGCTGGCGACGCTGGAGGCCGTCCGCGAGGCCGTCGGCGACGACTGCGCGATCGCCTGCCGGGTCGCCGTCGACCGGCTGGACGCGCTGGGCGTCGACCTCGACGAGGGCCTCGAGTTCGTGACGCTGGCCGATCACCTGGTCGACCTGTGGGACGTCAATGTCGGCTCGATCTCGGAGTGGCACAAGGACTCCGGGCCGTCCCGCTTCTACGCGGAGGGCTGGCAGCTGGAGAGCACCGGCCGCGTGCGGGAGGCGACGGCCAAGCCGATCGTCGGGGTGGGCCGGCTGACCGATCCCGATCTGATGGCCTCGATCGTGCGCAGCGGCGCGTGGGATCTGATCGGCGCCGCGCGTCCGTCGATCGCCGACCCGTTCCTGCCGCGCAAGATCGACGACGGGCGGCTGGACGAGATCCGCGAGTGCATCGGCTGCAACATCTGCATCTCCAAGGCCGACACCCGCCGCCATCTGGGCTGCACGCAGAACCCCACGGCGGGCGAGGAGTTCCGCCGCGGCTGGCACCCCGAGCGGTTTCGCCGGGCGGCGAACGCCGACCAGGAGGCGCTGGTCGTGGGCGGCGGGCCGGCCGGGATGGAGTGTGCGATCACGCTGGCAAAGCGCGGCTTCGAGCGGGTCAGGCTGGTCGACCGCGCGCCGCTGATGGGCGGCCACATGGCGATCATCACCCGCCTGCCCGGGCTCGGCGAGTGGGGGCGCGTGGTCGCCCACCGGATGGTGCAGCTGCGCCGGCTGGGCATCGAGTTCGTCTCGGACACCGAACTCGACGCGTCGGACATCCGGGCGAGCAGCGCCGGCATCGTCGTCCTGGCGACCGGCTCCAGCTGGTCGACCGATGGCCTGAACGGCTTCACCCGCGGTCCGATCCCGGGCGCCGACGCAGCGTTGCCGCACGTGCTGACGCCCGAGCAGCTCGTGCTGGAGGGCAAGCGACCGCCGGGCGACGGCCGCCTGGTCGTGTTCGACGGCGAGGGCTACTTCATGGCGTCGGGCATCGCCGAGCTACTCGCGCGTGAGGGCCGGGACGTCGAGTTCGTCACCGGCTACGGGATGGTCGCGCCGTTCGCCGACGAGACGCTGGAGGCCGACCTGGTGATCCAGCGGCTGCACGAGCTGGGTGTCGCGATCCGGCGGGGGACGTCGCTGGTCGGTGTCGGCGAGCGGGCGGTCGAGCTGGAGGACGAGTTCGGCGATCCGCACCAGGTGACCTCGGCCGGTGTCGCGCTTGTCACCCAGCGCGTCTCCCGCGACGCGCTGTTCCACGAGCTCGACGGCGAGCGTGAGGGCCTGTACCGGATCGGCGACTGTGTTGCTCCGCGGTTGCTGGCCGAGGTGATCTTCGACGGGCACCGGCTGGCCCGGGAGATCGACTCACCGGACCCGGAGATCGCCCTGCCGTACCTGCGGGAGCGCCCGCTCGACGACCCGGTCGAGCACCCGCCGCCGGGCCCGCTGCTCGAGCTTCCGCGGCCGCCCGTGCCGCGGAGTCGCGATCTCGAGATGCTGGATGCCGACGCGCCGGTGAGGATCGGCGAGCTGCTGGCCGGCGCTGCGCCGGACGTCGTCGTCTGCGCGGGCCGTGGCGCCGGCGAGGATCTCGGCCCGTACCGCGCGCTGGCGGAGCGGCTGGGCGGCACGTTCGTGGTCTCCCGGCCGCAGGTCGAGGCCGGCCGCGCCGGACGCCCGGACCTGGTCGGCGTCTCGTCGAACAGCGTGGCCCCGGCCGTCTATCTCGCCTTCGGCGTCTCCGGGGCGCTGCCGCACCTGCTCGGTATGCGCGACTCGGCCACGGTCGTCGCGGTGAACAGCGATCCCGATGCGCGGATCTTCCGCCATGCGGACTACGGTGCTGTCGCCGACGCGGGCGACGTCGTCCGCGCGCTGCTGGTTGGCTGACGCCACGGCGGGGAAGGGAGGACGCATGAGCGGGGAACCGATCGTCATTTTGGGAGCCGGGTCGACGGGCGAGACCCTGGTCTCCGCCGTCCGCACGTACGAGCCCGACACGCCGATCACCATCGTCGAGCGCGAGCTGGCGGGCGGCGAGTGCTCCTACTACGCCTGCATGCCGACCAAGGGGATGTTGCGCCCCCCAGAGGCCGTTGCCGCGGCGCGCAACGTGCCCGGCGCCGCGGAGGCGGTGACCGGCCCCGTCGACGCCGAGCGGCTGTTCTGGCACCGCGACCAGATCACCAACGGCTGGGACGACTCGTCACAGGCCGAGTGGCTGGAGTCCAACGGCGCCACACTGGTGCGCGGCGGCGCGCGCGTCGCTCGCCCGGGCGTTGTCGCCGTCGGCGACCAGGAGCTGCCCTATGGCAGGCTCGCGGTCGCCACCGGGTCGTCGCCGTCGATCCCGCCGATCCCCGGCCTGGACGGCGTCGAGTACTGGACCAACCGGGACGCGACGCAAACCCACCAGGTGCCCGAGAGCATCGCGATCGTCGGCGCGGGGCCGGTGGGCTGTGAGTTCGCCCAGCTGTTCCGCCGCCTCGGTTCCCGGGTCGCCGTCGTGGACGTCGCCGACCGGCTGCTCCCCAGTGTGGACGAGGAGGCGGGGCGGATGCTCGCCGACGTGCTCGAGAAGGAGGGCGTCGCGCTGCACCTCGGCGCCAGGATCGACCACGTCGAGCCCGGCCTGGTGGCCCTGGACGGCGGTGCTTCGGTCCACGCCGAGCGGCTGCTGATCGCTACCGGCCGGCGCGCGCAGACCGACGGGCTGGGTTTGGAGCAGCTCGGCGTCGAGATCTCGAAGCGAGGTGTCGAGGTCGACGAGCGGATGCGCGCCGCATCCGGCGTGTGGGCGATCGGCGACGTCACCGGGATCGCCATGTTCACCCACGTCGGCAAGTACCACGCGCGGATCGCCGCGGCCGACATGGCCGGCATGCCTGCCCGCGCCGACCACCGCGCCGTGCCCGCGGTCACGTTCACCGATCCGCAGGTCGCCTCGGTGGGAACGACCACCGGCGACGGCCTCGTCACCGGCAGCCGCCGCGTCGACCAGGTGTCCCGCACCTCGACCTACGAACGGCCCAAGCGGCCCGGGTTGCTCAAGGTTTTCGGCGATCCGGCGCGCGGCGTCCTGGTCGGCGCCGTCGCCGTCGGGCCGGAGGCCGGCGAGTGGCTGGGCCAGCTGACGCTCGCCGTGCGCGCGGAGGTGCCGGTCGATGTGCTGCGCGACACGATCCAGCCCTATCCGACGTTCTCCGAGGCGATCCAGTTCGCCGTCAGAGACCTGCCGATGTGATCTCATCGGAGGCGCGGACGCCGCTCCGCAGGGCGCCCTCCATGGTGGCGTACCACACGTCCTCGGTGTGCTCGCCCGCGAAGTGCAGGCGCCCGACCGCTCTGGCCAGCAGCGCGGCGTCGTCCTGCGGGCGGTCCGGGGGTACAGTCGAATAGGCGCCCTCCGGCCACGTCGACTCCAGGGCGTGCGCCTCGTCCAGCGCCAGGTCGGGGCGCAGTGCCCGCACGCGCCGCAGGTAGGCATCGCCGTCGGCCAGGGCTGCGACCGCCTGCGGTGAGCCGGCGAACGCGGACACCACCGGCAGCACGGCGCCGCTGCCGCCGCGCGCCGTCCACGTCCAGAAACGCTCCGGCACTGACAGCACCGAGCTCGGCTCCGCGGGTGCCGACAGCGGGACGAACAGCTTGGCCGCCTGTCCGTAGACCACGCGGTCGAGGGCGGCGGACTTCCAGTCGGGCAGCGGTGGGTCGAATGCGATGCGGGCGACGGCCGGCGCGGGGACGGCGATCACGCACTCGTCGACCGGCGCCTCGCCGTCCACGCTGACGCCGGTCGGGTCGTGCCGGATGGACGACACCGGCGCCGATGTATGGACCTCCAGGAACTTCGCGAGGCCCGTCGCGATCAGGCCGTTGCCGCCGTCGGTGCGGTGGGTCTCGACCGGCTCGAACAGGTGGGCCACGTCGCGCACCGCCGTCGCGGCGATCCGGTCCGTCGCCTGCGCGTAGGAGACGGCGATCCGGCAGTCGAGCAGCTCGCGGGCGCCGTTGTCGATGTCGAGCCGGCCCAGCAGCTGCGCGACCGACAGCCCCTCGGCCGCACCCGACCCGACGGCCGCCTCCGTCGCCTCCCACGCCGCCTGCAGCGCCGGCTCGGAGGTGCCGATCCCTCCGCGTGGCTCGCGGAGGCTGAAGCTCATGCCCATCGGGGCCAGGGACAGGCCGAGCCGCTCGACCGTGGCCGGCAGCAGCTCGTACCCCTGGGTAATGAACTCCGCGCCCATCTCGACGGTCGCGCCGTTGTGCAGCGTGCGCGACCAGACGCGGCCGCCGATCCGCTCGCGGCCCTCCCGCACCACCACCTCGGCGCCCGCTGCTGCGAGCTGCTCGCCGGCCATCAGGCCGGCCAGGCCGGCGCCGATGACGCAGACGCGGGTCAGGTCAGCGGGGCCGTGTCGAAGTACTCGACCAGCCTGCGGATGCGGTCGCCGTCCATCTCGACCATGATCGCGAACGGAAAGTCGAGCCGGCCGTCGGCCTCACGCAGCTTCGAGAGGAACATGCCCTCGGCCCACACCAGGCCGTCCTGCTCGACCACCTTCTCCAGCGTGATCGTCGTCTCGGTGATCTCCTCGACCCCGGGGCGCACGCCCTCGGAGATCTCGTCGGGGCCGGTGAACGTGCGCGGGGCGAGGGGATCCTCGTAGGTGCCGTCGGCGGTGAACAGGGCGCCGATCGCGGCCGCGTCCTCGTTCTCCCACGCGTCGCAGACGGCTCGGAGGGCTTCGTAGGCTGTCATCCGCCCGATGCTACACTCGCCGACCTCGCCATGACCACCCGCGCCGCCGCCCGTATCCCGCTGCACCCGAACGTTCGCCGGTCGCCGTACTTCGACCGGACGCTGGCCGCCGGCGCCGTCGATTTCATGGTCTACAACCACACGTACATGCCGATCGATTACGGCCGCGACCCGCGTGAGGACTGGGACGCGCTGGTCGAGCGGGCGACGTTGTGGGACGTCGGAGCCGAGCGGCAGACCGAGCTGCGCGGGCCCGACGCCCTGCGCCTCGCCGACTACCTCAGCCCGCGCGACCTGACCGGGATGGCGGTCGGCGACTGCCGCTTCTCGCCGGTGTGCGATGACGCCGGCGAGATCATGGCCGAGTGCATCGTCCTGCGTCCCTGGGAGGACGCCGTCTGGTTCTCGCACAGCGACGTCGATCTGACCCTGTGGGCGATCGGCCTCGGTCGCTGGCTGGGGCTGGACGCCGTCGCCACCGAGCCGGACGTCGCGCCGCTGCAGCTGCAGGGGCCCGCCGCCGGCGCGGTGATGGAAGCTGTGTCGCCGGGGATCGGCACCCTCCCGCGCTACCGCTGCGCACAGCTGCGGATCGCCGGGATCGACGCCGTCGTCTCGAACACCGGCTGGAGCCGCGAGGCGGGCTACGAGATCTACCCGCTGTCCTCCGAACGCGCCGAGGAACTGTGGGATGCGCTGGTCGACGCGGGCGAACCGCACGGCCTCCTCATCACCGGGCCGAACATCGTCCGGGCCGTCGAACAGGCGATCTCCGACACGCAGTACGTGACCAACTCGCGGATCAACCCGATCGAGGCCGGCATGGAGGCGATGCTCGACCTGGACGGCGCGCCGTTCGCCGGCCGGGAGGCGCTGCGCGCCGTCCGCGAGCGAGGCCCCGCGCGGCGCACGATCGGCCTGCGCTGTGACGGCCCGCGGTTCGGCCGGATGGAACGGTTCTGGCCGCTGGCCGCAGGCGGCGCCGAGCTGGGCGTCGTGCGCTGGGCGGTCTACTCCTTCGCGCTGGAGGCGAACATCGCCATCGCCCTGGTCGATGCCACAGTCCCTGACGACGCCGGCTTCGTGGTGCGCGCGCCGGACGGCGACCGGGCCGCCCAGGCGCATCCGCTGCCCTTCGTCTAGCCGGCGATCTCGATGGCGAACGAGCCGCGATGGCTCTGGCCGGGCTCCAGCACCTGCAGCCCGTCGCCGCTGCGCAGGGCGTTACCGGGCGCGGTCATCGGCTCGAAGCAGATCAGCGACGACCCCCGCGGCGAGTAGACCTGCGCGAACCGGTAGCCCTCGTGGAACCGCACCGTGATGGTGCGGCCGCCGCCCGCCACTGCGAACGCCGCGCCGTCGGCGACGTCGGCGAACGCGTCGTCCAGGTCGCGGTCCGCCAACGGCCCGGGATCGAGGTCGCGGGGAAGCCGCCGCCCGGTCGGGATCATCAGCCGGTCGAGCTCGAGCCGCGACATCTCGGGCAGGCTGATCTGCCATTCGTCGCGCGGCGCGTCGGGCAGGTGGAGGTAGGGGTGATGGCCGAACGCGACGGGCACGGCCGCGTCGCCCGTCGCCTCGAGGGTGGTGGTGATCCGCAGCGCACGGCCGTCCAGCCGCGCCTCCATCGTCAGCCGGTGGGGGAACGGGAACAGCTCGAGCACCGCGGGGGCAGCGGCCGTGTCGAGCACCGCCACCAGCCCGGCCTGGTCGTGGTCGGCGATCGCGAAGGGCACGGCCGCCGGGTGACAGCCGTGGATGGCAAGGCCATTGCCGTCCGTGTGCACCAGCGGCGAGGCCGTGTCCACCGCAACGTCACGGTCCTCGACCCGGTAACTCGGCTCGGCCAGCCGGTTCGCCCACGGGTGCAGCAGCGGGATGCCCATCGTGGAGCCGTGCTCGGCGTAGGCCTCGACGCCGCCGCGCAGGTCGAGCAGCTGCGCGCCGTCCGCCGTCAGCGAGCTGCCGAGCATCGCCAGGGACGGCACGAACGCCGCCTCCAGCCGGCCGTCCGGCGAGCGCAGCGTGGTTGCCGGGTGGGCGGTCACCGGCGCCCGCTCCAGGGCGGCGTCTTGCGCATGTCCTTCGACAGCTGCCGCCAGTGCTTGCGCTCTTCCGAGCGGGCCCGTGCGTCGAGCTTGCGCTCCTGGAACCGCAGCTCGGCCAAGAGCTTCTCGTAGCTCTGCAGCCGTTCGGCGTCCAGTCGGCCGTCGGCGATCGCCGCCTGCACTGCGCAGCCGGGCTCGTGCATATGCGTGCAGTCCGAGAACCGGCACTGCTCGGCCAGCTCCTCGATGTCGGCGAACGTCTGCTCGACGCCCTCCTCGGCCTCCCAGAGGCCGACCGAGCGCATGCCCGGCGTGTCGATCAGCACGCCGCCGCCGGGCAGCGGCAGCAGCTCGCGGTGCGTGGTGGTGTGGCGGCCCCGTCCGTCGTCGCGCACCTCGGCGGTCGGCATCCGCTCCTCGCCCAGCAGGGCGTTGATCAGCGTCGACTTGCCGGCGCCGGAGAGGCCGATCAGCGCCACGGTCTCGCCGTTCGCGTGGTAGGCGTCGAGGCCGGCCAGACCGCCGCCGTCGAGGGCGCTCACCGCGCGGACGGGCACGCCGAAGGTGACGGCCTCGATCTCCGCGACGGCCGCCTCGACGTCGTCCCGGAGGTCGGCCTTGGTCAGCACCACGATCGGGTTCGCACCGCTCTGCCACGCCAGCGCGAGGTACCGCTCGACCCGGCGGGGCGAGTCGCGCTGATCGAGCGCGTTGACGATGAACACGTTGTCGATGTTCGCCGCGACCACCTGCTCGGTGGTCTCCTCACCCGCTGCGTGGCGGGTGAAGTGGGTGCGCCGGGGCAGGATCGCCCGCAGCACGGCGTCGGACTGCGGCGTGCTCGGGTCGATCGCCGCCCAGTCGCCGACGGCCGGCGTCAGGTCGCGGCTGGGCACGAGCGCGCGGACGGAGCCGTCGCCCGCCAGGTTCGTGCACGCGCCGCGATCGACGCGGGACACGCGCGCCGGGATGGCGCCGGCGGGTGCGTGCTCGTCGAATGCCTCGCGCCACCCGGCATCCCAGCCGAGCAGTTCGAGGCGTGATTCCGGTGTGTCCGGCGCGTCGGCCGGCCACCAGTCGGATGTCGTCACTCTGGACCTCCGGAGATGGGTGATCCCCTCCGTCGGCCGGCGCCGTTCAGCAGCGCGAGCGGGAGCGAAGGGGCGGAACGGACCGCGGCTTTGCCGGTGCAAGCTCGAACACGGTCACCACCTCCTTCTCTCGTCGTCTGGGCGCTGCAAAGGACGCTCTGCAGCATACACGTGGGTCCGGACCGTCGCATAAACGGGCAATTGACGCTACGTTGAGACAACTCCAACTACAAGCAGCGGCGTAGCACGACTGCGCCGTGCGCGCCTCCCGCCCCGCGGCCCTCAGGGCCGTTCCACTCGCGCGGCAGGCCCGATCTGTCCCCGAGTGGAGGTTCAACGACTCTGAAGCAGGCAATCACCGTTGCCGCGGTTGCGCTGGCCGTCCTGGCGTTCCTCGCGACTTCGACGAACACCGAAACCGCGTCCGCATGGGTCACCAGCGGTGTCCACCCGCCGCCGAGCGGGCCGAGCAAGAAGGTCGTCGCGTGGCGACACCGGGTCGCCGCGACGCGGGCGGCCGCCGTCCGCCACGCCCGCATGATCGGGCTGCGGCCGAGCTGGGGTCGCCGGGAGCGCCACGTCTCGTCGGTCCGGAAGCTGCGCCGTATGGTGCACACCTGGGCCGTCAAGAACGCGGGCTGGGTCGCCTTCTGGCGCACGCACTACCCGCGGCTGATCTGCATCCACGGCCATGAGGGCGCGTGGAATGCGTACAGCCCGGCCGGCTACTACGGCGGCCTCCAGATGGACTGGTCGTTCATGCGCACCTACGGGCCGGACAAGCTGGCCCGCTACGGCGGCCGCGACGCCCGGTACTGGTCGCCCGGCGACCAGCTCGCCGTGGCCATGCGTGCCGTGCGCGTCCGCGGGTACACCCCGTGGCCGAACTCGGCCTCGGCCTGCGGCGTCCTCTAGCGCAACAACGGGGTCAGACCCCTTTGTTGCATGCGAGTGCGTGTAACAATGGGGTCTGACCCCGTTGTTTCATCCCGCGATCGTCGCAGCGTGCTTGCCCGTGCGCAGGCCGGACTCGATGGCGCCGTCGATGAAGCCCGACCAGCCGTTTGCGAAGTCCGAGCCGGCCAGCACGACGCGGCCCTCGGGGCGCTGCATCTCGCGGTGATAGCTCGTGTACCAGCCGGGGCGGTGGATCGCCCAGGTGCCGTTGGCGAACTCGTCGGCCAGCCAGACGTGGGCGGTCACATCGACCACCTCGAAGCCGGGCATGAT
>DATLLN010000285.1:0-3197 GCA_035537835.1 Gaiellales bacterium | reverse complement strand
CCACTCAGCTGATGCGCCACCGTCACGTGCTCACCCGGCCGCACGATCTCGGCCACGCCGATGCCCGGGCGCTCACCGTTCAGCTCGCCCTTGACGCCGTACAGCGCCTTGTGCTCGAACACGATCACCGGATCGTCGTCGCGGATCGCCGCCCGCAGCAGCGTATAGACGTCGCCCGGCGTGGCGGGGACGCAGAGCTTGAGCCCGGGCGTGTTGAGGAACCAGTTCTCGACGCACTGCGAGTGCTGCGCGCCGAACCCCAGGCTGCCGCCGCCGGCGGCGTCTTCAAGGCGACCGAGGGGCTGTTCGCCCGGTTCGGCTCACCGCGGGTGCGGGATACGCCGATCTCGGAACAGGCGATCGTCGGCACCGTGCTGGGCGCGGCGGTGGCCGGGCTGCGGCCGGTCGGCGAGATCATGTTCGCCGACTTCGCGGGCGTCTGCTACGACCAGATCGTCAACCAGCTGGCCAAGTACCGCTTCCAGTGCGGCGGTCAGGTGACCGTCCCGGCAACGCTGCGGATGGCCGGCGGCGGCAGCCTCGGCTTCGGCGCGCAGCACTCGCAGTGCGTCGAGAACTGGTTCCTCAACACCCCGGGGCTGAAGCTGTGCGTCCCGGCGACGCCGGCCGACGTCTACACGCTGCTGCGCGCAGCGATCCGCGATGACGACCCGGTGATCGTCTTCGAGCACAAGGCGCTGTACGGGTTCAGGGGCGAGCTGAACGGCGAGCGCCCGGGCATCGGCGTTGCCGAGATCGTGCGGCCGGGCGAGCACGTGACGGTGGTCGCCACCCAGCTGATGCGCCACCGGGCGGTCGAGGCGGCGGAGCAGCTGGCGGCCGAGGGCACCTCGTGCGAGGTGATCGACCCGCGGACGATCGCGCCGCTCGACACGGCGACGATCCTGGAGAGCGTCGGCCGCACCGGGCGCCTGGTGTGCGTGCAGGAGGCGCCGGCCAACGGCAGCTGGGGCCAGTCCGTGATCACGGCGGTGGCGATCGAGGGCTTCGAGCTGCTGGACGCCCAGCCGGCGCTGGTGGCCGCCGACCCGATCCCCGTCCCCTACGCCCGCACGCTCGAGGAGGCGACGCTGCCGTCCGTCGAGCGGATCGCAGCCGCGGTGCGATCGGTGGCCGCTGCGTGACGGAGGCGCTGACGATCGAGTCGCTCGAGGCGATCCCGATCCGGGCGCCGCTCGGCCGGGAGTACCACGGCAGCACCTACCACATGACCCACCGGGCGACGGTGCTCGTGCGGTTGGAGACCGCCGAGGGCGTTGTCGGCGAGGCATACGCCGGAGACGAGGATGCCACGCTGGCCGAGCTGGTGGACGTGATCCGCACCGAGGTCGCACCGCGGCTGGTGGGCGAGGACGCGATGGCCGTGGAGCGGTGCTGGGAGGCGGCCTACCCGGTGACCTTCGACATCCTGCGCGACCGGCGGATCGGCCTGGTCGCCCTGGCGGCGGCCGACCTGGCGATCTGGGACGCGGTCGGCAAGGCGCTCGGGCAGCCGCTCTGGCGGCTGTGGGGCGGCTACCGGGACAGCGTGGAGCTGATCGCGATCGGCGGCTACTACGACGCGCCGGAGCCGATCGGCGACGAGATCGCGGGCTACCGCGAGATGGGGCTGGCCGGCTGCAAGTTCAAGGTCGGCGGCGCCACGCCGGCGCAGGACGCCGAGCGCGTGCTGGCCGCTCGCGACGCGGGCGGCGACGGCTTCGTGCTGATGATCGACGCCAACCAGGGGTACGAGGTGCCTCAGGCGATCGAGCTCTGCCGGCTGCTCGAGGGGGCCGGCATCCGCTGGTTCGAGGAGCCGTGCCGCTGGCACAACGACCGGCGCGGCCTGCGGGACGTGCGGGCGATCGGCGGGCTGCCGGTCTGCGCCGGGCAGACCGAGCTCAGCGTCAGCGGCTGCCGCGACCTGATGGAGGCCGGCGCCGTGGACGTCTGCAACTTCGACTCGTCATGGTCGGGCGGCCCGACCGCCTGGCGGCGCTGCGCGGCGGTGGCGCACGCCTACGACGTGGCGATGGGCCACCACGAGGAACCCCAGGTCGCGGTGCACCTGATCGCCAGCCAGTCGCACGGCACGTACGCCGAGTGCTTCCACCCCGACCGCGACCCGTTCTGGTGGAATCTGATCGCCAACCGGCCGGACGCGGTGGACGGACGCGTGCGGCTGCCCGACGGCCCCGGGCTGGGATGGGAGCTCGATCGTGACTACATCGATTTCCACCGGGCCGACCGGTGAAGGAGGACGCGCATGGCTGAGGTGCTGATGACGGACGTCGAGAAGGTGTACGCCGACGGCACGCGGGCCGTGACCGAGCTCAACCTCCGGATCGACGACGGCCACCTGTTGGTGATCGTCGGCCCGTCCGGCTGCGGCAAGACCACCGCGCTGCGGATGGTCGCGGGCCTGGAGGAGATCTCGAGCGGCACGATCCACATCGGCGGCCGCGAGGTGAACCGGCTCGACCCGGGCGAGCGGGACGTGGCGATGGTGTTCCAGAACTACGCGCTCTACCCGCACATGACGGTGTACGGCAACATCGCGTTCCCCCTGCGGCTCGCCCGGGTGCCCAAGGCCGAGCGGGACACCAAGGTGCGCGCGACGGCGAAGGTGCTGGGGCTGGAGAGCCACCTCCAGCGCAAGCCGCCCCAGCTGTCGGGCGGCCAGCGCCAGCGTGTGGCGATGGGCCGGGCGATCGTCCGCGAGCCGAGCGTGTTCCTGATGGACGAGCCGCTCTCCAACCTGGACGCGAAGCTCCGCGTCCAGATGCGCGCCGAGATCTCGACGATCCAGCGCCAGTTCGGCGTGACCACGCTGTACGTCACCCACGACCAGGTCGAGGCGATGACGATCGGCGACCGCGTCGCGGTGATGCGCAAGAGCCGGCTGCAGCAGGTCGCCGACCCGCAGACCATCTACGACCATCCTGCCAACCTGTTCGTCGCCAGCTTCGTCGGCTCGCCGGCCATGAATCTCTTCCAGGCGGCGGTCGAGCGCTCGGCGGACGGCTTTCAGCTGGTCGTCGGCGAGCGCCGCATCCGGATCGACGAGCAGGAGGCGGCCCAGCACCCCGGGCTGGCCGGACGGGCCGGCGGACGGGTCGTCGCGGGCGTGCGCCCGGAGCGGCTGGGCGCGGCGGGCACCGCGGTCGACCGCCGGCTGCGCGGCACGGTGCTGC
>DATLLN010000284.1:0-6247 GCA_035537835.1 Gaiellales bacterium | reverse complement strand
CGCTGAACGTGTTCGCAGGCGCGGTGCTGCTGTACCTGTTCCTGCCGATCACCGTCATCATCATCTTCTCGTTCAACGACCCGGCCGGTCGCTTCAACCTGACCTGGAACCAGTTCTCGCTGGACGCGTGGAAGCATCCGTTCGGGGTGCCCGGCCTGCAGCACGCAGTCGAGCTCTCGATCGGGATCGCGCTCGGTGCCACCCTGATCGCGACGGTGCTCGGCACCCTGATGGCGCTGGCGCTCGTCCGCTACAGCTTCCGCGGCCGCTCGACCACGAACTTCCTGGTGTTCACGCCGATGGCGACGCCGGAGATCGTGATGGGCTCGTCGTTGCTGACGCTGTTCATCGCTCAGGCGAGCCTCATCTCGCTCGGCGTCTGGACGATCCTGATCGCCCACATCATGTTCTGCATCAGCTATGTCGTGGTCACGGTCAAGGCCCGGCTGACCGGCTTCGACCTGCGGCTCGAGGAGGCGGCGATGGATCTGTACGCCAACTCGTGGCGCACCTTCCGGCGGGTCACGCTGCCGCTGATTATGCCCGGCGTGGCCGCGGCGGCCGCGCTCAGCTTCGCGCTCTCGATCGACGACTTCGTGGTCACCCAGTTCAACAGCGGCAACGAGGTGACGTTCCCGCTGTTCATCTACGGCGCGTCGCGCAACGGCGTGCCGGTGCAGGTCAACGTGATCGGCTCGGCGATCTTCGGGATCGCCGTCGGCGGCATGTTCCTGAACCTGGCCTACCAGAACCGCAAGGCCAGGCGCGAGGCGTCGGTCGAGCGGCGGATGGTCGCGCAGGCGCAGTCCGCCGAGGCACACCTCGTCTAACGGCCGCACCCGGCGCCGCTAGCGCGTCGTGTACGTCAGGTGCGTAACGCCCGGCGCCTCCACCACGCCGGCCAGCTCCAGCTTGACGCCCGGGTCGACGTTGGCGAGCAACCGCGTGCCGCCGCCCAGGATCACCGGCACGACGGCGATCTGCAGCTGGTCCAGCAGCCCCGCGTTCAGGTACTGCTGACCGGTCTGCGCGCCGCCGCCGATCGCCACGTCCTGGTCGCCGGCGGCGTCCTGCGCCTGGCCCAGCGCCGACTCGATGCCGTCGGTGACGAAGGAGAACGTCGTCCCGCCCTGCATCTCCAGCGGCTCCCGGGGATGGTGCGTCAGCACGAACACCGGGTGATGGAAGGGCGGGTCCTCACCCCACCAGCCGTCCCACGGCTGATCCTCCCACCGACCCTGGCCGCCGAACATGTTGCGCCCCATGATGGTCGCCCCGACGTTCGCCTGCATCGCCTCCATGACCTGGGTCGATTCGTTCGCCTCGCCGCCCTCGAGCCCGTGCGGCTGCCGCCACGCGGCGAGCCCGAGGGCCCACTCGTGCAGCTGCTCCCCGCCCTTGCCCAGCGGGTCGTCCAGGCTCGGGTCGGGCCCGGCCGAGTAGCCGTCGAGCGACATCGAGATGTTCATCCTGAGCCGTGACATGTGTCCTCCGATCCGTCGTTGCCAGGTAGACCGGCCGGGCGCGCCCGGCTCATCGGTCTGCCGTCAGACGGTCAGCGTCCGGCGCTCGCCGCCGGCGATCACGGTATAGGTTCCCGGGGCGAGGCCGCCGAGGTCGACGCGCGTCGCCTTCAGCATCGCGAGCTCCGGGCACGCGGCGCCGGGATCGTCGGTTCCCTCCACCACACGCAGGCGGACGGTGCCGTCGCCGACGCCGACGGTGACCGACCGCAGCACGGAGCAGGGAGCGATGCCGCTCCACCAGCGGACGACGGCATACGCGGCGCCGTCGCGCGTGCCAACCCGCAGACCGGACGGCGAGACGGGCCTGAGCGGCCCGCCGCCGGGATGGGGCACCACCCACGTCGGCGTGAACGGCGGCATCACCCGGCCGTCCGAGCCGCCCGGCCCGCTGATGGGGACGTCCGGCGCGACGGAGTGCGATGTCGACCCGGTGGCCGGCCGCGACGTGCCGGTGGTCGAGGCGGCCTGGCCGCAGCCAGCGGCGATCAGGGCGAGCAGGAGGAGGCTGGTGAGTGTCTTCATGCTCATCTGACGCGCACTGCGGCGTGCCGGTTCCCGAGCCGCCTGACTGCTACCCTCCCCCGTCGTGCGTTTGTTCCACGAGCACGAGCAGGTCGCGATCTGCCATGACCGCGACTCGGGCCTTCGGGCCATCATCGCCGTCCACGACACCACCCTGGGGCCGGGCCTCGGCGGCATCCGCATGTGGACGTACCCGAGCGACGACGCGGCGATGCTCGACGTGCTGCGGCTGTCCGAGGGGATGACCTACAAGAACTCGCTGGCCGGGCTGCCGCTGGGCGGCGGCAAGACGGTCGTCGTCGGCGACCCGCGCACCGACAAGACACCGGCCAAGTTCGTCGCGCTGGGCGGGTTCATCGACCGCCTGAACGGCTCGTACCTGGCGGCCGAGGACGTGGGCACGACGACGGACGACGCCGAGCTGGTGGCCACCCGCACGCAGCACATCACCGGCCTGCCGGTGGCCCGCGGCGGCTCCGGCGACCCCTCGCCGATGACCGCCTGGGGCGTTGTCTGCGGCATCCGCGCCGCACTGGCCGAGGCCCGCGGCGACGGCAGCCTCGAGGGCGTGCACGTGGCGGTGCAGGGCCTGGGCCACGTCGGAGCGGACGTCGCTCGCCACCTGCTGGACGCCGGCGCGCGGGTGACCGTCGCCGATATCTACGCCGACCGCGTTGCGCCGCTGGCCGAGCTGGGCGCCCAGGAGGCGCCGCCCGACGCCGTGCACGCGGTCGAGTGCGACGTCCTCTCGCCGTGCGCGCTGGGCGCCGGGATCAACGGCACCACCCTGCCCGAGCTGCGCTGCCGGATCATCGCCGGCGCGGCCAACAACCAGCTGGCCGACGAGACGATGGGCGACGAGCTGCAGGCCCGGGGCATCCTCTACGCGCCGGACTTCGCGATCAACGCCGGCGGCGTGATCAACATCGGCGAGGAGCTGCAGGGGCCATACGACCCGGACCGGGCGCGGCGCAGCGTCGAGCGGATCGGCGACACGCTGGCCGCCGTGTTCGAGCGGGCGCGGGAGACCGGCGTCTCGACGCATACGGCAGCGCTGGCGATGGCCCGCGAGCGGATCGACGCCGCCCGCAGCGCATCAGCGAACCGGTAGCACCAGCTCGCGGAACAGGTGCTCGAGCATCGCCGGCGGGTCGTCGCACATGCCCGTGTGGATCGGCGAGGGCTGGATCACCGTGCTGGCCGGCGCGGCCAGCCAGTGGAAGCGGCGGCTGCGGTCGAACTGCGCGATCGGGCCCCCGGCCGGGTCGCCGGCGGCGATCGCGCAGATCGCGTCGAGGTGGGGCCTGATGGCGGCGGGATCGGCGGACGGGGCGAGCGCCGCCAGCCGCGCCTCGTCGAGCTGCACGCGGGCGGCCAGGTACTCGAGCGGCGCGCTGTAGAGCACCACCCCGGCGTTCAGCTGCTCGCCGCGGTCGACCCGTGGGACGACGCGCACGATCACGTACTGGAACGGCCGGGCCTCAGGCGGGAGCGAGCCGGGCACGCTCGGCCTCCTCGACGAACGGCCGCGGCGGCTCGAGCCGGCGCAGCAGGTAGCGGACGTAGGTCTCGGCGGGCTCGCCGCCCAGCCAGTCGGCGGGCACGGCGGCCAGCACCTCGCGCAGCAGCTCGGGCGTGACCCGCGGCGCCAGCCGCTCGTCGGCCTCGCCGATCGGGCCGGCGACCGGCAGCAGCACGTGCTCGGCGATCGCGGGGAACGCGCCGCGGGCGTGGGTGTCCGGATCGACCCAGCTGTGCTGCACGTACAGCGCGGCGCCGTGGTCGATCAGCCACAGCCGCCCGTGCCACATCAGCAGGTTGGGGTTCCGCGGCGAGCGGTCGACGTTGGTCACCAGCCCGTCGAACCAGACGATGTCGGCGGCCAGCGCCGGATCGATGCCGGCGTCGGCGACCGGGCTGTAGGTCAGGGCGCCGGGCAGGAAGTCCATGCCCAGGTTGGTGCCGGCGCTGGCGGCCAGCAGGTCCTGGATCTCGGCGTCGGGCTCGGCGCGGCCGATCGCCGGGTCGAGCTCCAGCAGCACCAGGTCGGGCACCGGCAGGCCCAGCGCGCGGGCCAGCTCGCCGGCGATCAACTCGGCGGCCAGCGCCTTGCTCCCCTGTCCCGCCCCGCGGAACTTGAGCACGTAGAGGCCGTCGTCCTCGGCCTCGACCAGGCCGGGCAGCGAGCCGCCCTCGCGCAGCGGCGTCACGTACCGGGTGGCGGCCAGGTGCCGCAGCTCGAGCGCCGCCGGTGCCGGCACGGCCTCAGGCGGAAGCTGCCCCGACGCCGTACGCCTGCATGGTGAGGACGATCCGGTCGGATCGCAGGACGCCGTTCGGGTTCAGGCGGTGGCTGGGCAGCAGGCGCGGGTCGTCGCCGCGCCGCTCCTCCTCCACCGTGACGGTCTGCTCGTGGAGGTCGAGGCGGACGAGGTACTCGTACCAGGAGATGTCCCAGACGACGGTGATCCGCACTGGCCGGGGCAGGTCGCAGCCGGCGTCGCCGACGTGCACGATCGGCTCGCCCAGGCTGCGCGAGATGGCGACGACGCGCTCGATGTGCTCGCTGCGGTTGAAGGCGTCGAGCGCGATCCGGCGGACGGTGCGCGGGTCGCCCTCGCGGCGGCGCGCCTCGGCCAGGTCGGCGTAGCGCTTGCGCTCGTGGTCGAGCTCCTGCTCGAGCAGGTCGAGCCGGCTCTCCAGCTGGCCGATCTGCGAGGTGCGCTGGTCGAGCTCGGCGGCCGCCTGGTGGTGACGGTGGATCGCCTCACGGCCGGTGGCGTCGGCCTGGGCGGCGGCCTCGTCGCTGCGCTTCTTGGCCTCGGCCAGCTGGCGCAGCTCGCGCTCGCGCTTGCGCAGCTCGCCGGTCAGCTCCTTCATCTCCCGCTTGACCGTGCGCAGCTCGCCGGCCTGCTGCTCCGCCTTGGCCAGCGCGGATCGCACCTGGTCGAGGTCGAACTCCACGCTCTGCAGCTGGCCGCGCAGGCGGTCGATCAGGTTCTCGCGCTCCCGCAGCAGATGATCCTTGGGCGGGTTCGCGTGGACTGCGACGATCGGCGTGCCGTCGGCCCGCCAACCGCGCCGCTCGGCGCGGTCGTAGCAGAGCGGGCAAACCTTCTGGAAGCGCTTGGACGCCGGGTCCTGGTACAGCCGCGCCGGCTCCCCCACCAGCAGGTGGCGGCGGCATAAGGCGCAACTCGCGGTGTTTTCGACCGTCTTAGACACTCCGTCCTCTCGAAGCGCGGACCGCGGATTCTACCCGGACCGGGAAGGGCGCTGCTGGTGGACGTCGAACGGGGAGTGTTCAGCAGCTGGGGGTCGTGCTCTGCACCGCGTCCGCGACGCGGTCGACGCCTGCCTGCACCTCGAGCCGGTAGACGCCCGCGCCGGCTGTGGTCACCTGCACCATGCCGTCCGGCGTGCTGGTCACGCACGCGGTGCCGAACGTCATCCGCCAGTACGGGCTGTAGCGGACGCGCACGGTGTAGCTGCCGGGACCGGAGACCTCGAACAGCACCTTCTCGCCGGTCAGCGTGATCAGCTGCGCCTGTTCGTCGGAGGGGCCGCTGACGATCGGCGTCGCCTCCGGCAGCTCGTAGAAGCGCCAGTGGCGGGTCTGGCCGACCAGGCGCAGGCCCGAGCGGCCCGATCGCAGCAGCCTGGCCTCGGCCAGCGAGCTGTAGTCGAGTGCGGTGTCCGGCAGCAGCACGAAGCGGACGCCGAGCTGGCGCAGCCACGCCTGGTAGGTGGCGGCGTTCAGCTTCGCGTCGTTGTACAGCACCGTGTTCTGCGGGAAGTCGTCCTGGCGGTACCAGCCGCGGGCCAGCGGTGCGATCCGCGCCAGGTAGTAGGCGTCCCAGTGGCCCCAGGTGGAAACCGCCTCGACCCGGTAGCCCTCGACCGGGTGCCGCTCCAGGAACTGGACGGCCGGGTGCCAGTAGGACGGCTCGCCGGCCTCGCTGTTCCACGCCGAGTAGGCACTGCGGACGGTCGGGCCGACCTGCACCGCCATCACCACGGCCAGCAGCGGCACCAGCACCAGCTTGCGGCGGCGCTCGCCGACGTTCGCCGCCAGCCACAGCAGCGGCATGCCGGCCAGCAGGAACAGGCGGTTGGCGTTCGAGCCGATCGGGCTCTTCAGCAGGAACGCGACCAGGTTGAGGCCGAGGTAGGCGGCGAACAGCATGCGCAGCGAGTGC
>DATLLN010000283.1:0-7100 GCA_035537835.1 Gaiellales bacterium | reverse complement strand
GTGCTGGAGCCACTGGTGCGGTTCCTCCAGAACCGGCTGCACCTGCGGCGCGGGTTCGCCGTGCTGCTCGCCATGTTCCTGGTGCTGGCCGCGGCGGTCGGCGCCGTGCTGATCATCGTGGCGCCGTTCTACAGCCAGCTGCGCGACCTGATCGATGCGCTGCCCACGCTCTCCCAGGAGCTCAAGAACCAGGACGTCGTGAAGCAGGTGAACAACGACGGCGACTTCACCGGCTCGCTGCACTCCGCCGCGGAGTGGCTCGCCCAGAACCTGCCGGGGATCACCGCGTCGGTGTTCGGGCTGGCCGGCAGCATCTTCGGTGCCGTGTTCACCGGGGTGACGATCCTGTTCATGACCCTCTTCCTGTCGATGGAGGGCAACCGGATCGGGCAGTACGCGCACGGCTACGTCGACCCGGCGCTGCAGAAGCGCGTGCTCAAGGTGGCGTCCGAGTCGAGCCGGCTGGTTGCCAGCTACGTGGCGGGGGCGCTGGCCATCGCCCTGATCGCCGGCACGGTGCAGTTCGTGGCGATGAAGATCGCCGGCGTGCCGTTCGCCGCAGGGCTGGCGGTGCTGGTCGCGATGCTCGACCTGATCCCGATGATCGGCGCGACCATCGCCGGCGCGGTGGTGGTGCTGGTGTCGCTGACGGTGAGCACGGAGACGGCGGTGGCGATGCTGCTGGTGGTGATCATCTATCAGCAGATCGAGAACAACATCGTCCAGCCGCTGGTGCAGAAGAAGACGATTTCGCTCTCGCCGTTCGTGATCATCGTGGCGGTGCTGATCGGATCGACGCTGCTCGGGGTGATCGGGGCGCTGCTGGCGCTTCCGGTGACGGCATCGTTGAAGGTCGTGGCCGAGGAGTTCCTCCTGGACGAGAGCCTGCTGGAGGACGTCGGAGGGGACGAGGTGGCGGCGCCCAGCCAGTAGCATCGGGCGCATGGGCACGCCCGAGAAGCGGAACATCGAGGCGATCGCACGCGAGGGCATCGCCGAGCTGCACACGCACCTGGGCGGCGCGGTCGACTCGGCGATGATGTGGACGCTGGCGCACGAGCAGGGAATCGCGTTGCCCGTCAAGGACTACTGGGCCTTCGACGAGCTGGTCACCGTCTCCGACCCGCGCGGCGTGCCCAACCTCGATGCGCTGGACGCGATCTACCACTGGACCGAGCTGATCCAGTCGTCGCCGATCGCCGTCGAGCGGTCGGTGCACGCCGCGATCTCCGGGGCGTACCGCAAGCAGAACATCACGACGCTTGAGATCCGGTTCAACCCGATGAAGCGCAACCGCGGCGGCGAGCGCGACCTCGACCACATCCTGCTGGCCGCCGCGCGCGGCCTCGACCGGGCGGCCCTCGAGTACCCGCAGGTGCGGGCCGGCCTGATCGTGATGATGGATCGCACGTTCACGCTGGAGCAGAACGCGATCGTCATCGACAAGGCGATCGTCTTCTCGAACCGCGGCGTTGTCGGTGTCGACATCGCCGGCCCACGGCCGGACGGCGCCCGGTACGACTACTCGGCTCTGGCGCCGCTGGTCGAGCGCGCGCGGCAGGCGGGCCTGGGCGTGACGATTCACTGCGGCGAGGAGGGCGGCGACATCGCGGTCGAGGAGATGTGGGAGGTGCTGGAGAGCCTGCGGCCGGCGCGCATCGGCCACGGCATCCTGGCGACCCGGGACGCGGCGCTGATGACGGAGATCGCTTCGCGCGGCGTCGTGCTCGAGCTCTGCCCCACCTCCAACCTGCTGACCAGGGCGTTGCCCGATCAGGCGGCGCTGGCACGGACCGTCCGCCGGCTGTCCGGCGCCGGCGTGCCGTGGACGGTGGCGACGGACGGCCCGGAGATGATGCGCACGCGGCTGAAGGACGAGCTCGAGCTGCTGCTCTCATGCGGCGCGGCCACCGCGCCGGAGCTCGACCGCGCCAACCGCCGCGCGCACGCAGCCTCGTTCATCGCGTGTAAAAACGGGGTCTGACCCCGTTTTTACAGGCCGCGCTTCACACGCGCCAGCCGACCGAGCGTGCCCAGTCGGCCGCATCCCTCAGGCGGGCCTCGGGGTCGGCGGGCGGGAACTCGTCCGCGGCCGACACCTCGCGTCCCTGCTCCTCCAGCGACGGCAGGCCGACTGCGGCCCGGCGTTCGTCGACGCCGTCGGGATCCTGGATCGTCCACGGCCGCAGGCGGCCCTCGGCGTCCCAGTCCCACATCGTCCCGTACACCTGCGGGCGGCCCTCGTAGAAGCGGATGCCGTCCTCGAGCGTGGCGGCATGCCAGGGCGGCGCGTCGCCCGCCGCCACCGCGGCCTCGACCAGTGGCAGCATCCGTCGCTGCAGCTCCGGCTGGGCGATCGCGTGCTTGCAGATCAGCCACGCCGCGTCGGCGCCGTCCTCGCCGACCAGGTCGAACCCGGGCCAGCCGAACGCGTCGACGATGTCGGCCAGGTGGTCGCCGTTGCGGCGGTGGACGATCGCCATCAGGCTGTTGTAGCCGTCGAACAGGCTGCCGTCCGCGGCCAACCGCTCGCGCACCTCGCCGTCCTCCGCCGCCAGCCGCAACAGCGTCTCGCGTAGCTCCTCGACCAGCATGAGGTTAGGGTATCGGCCGTGCGCGTGTTCATCGTGAGCGACATGGAGGGGGTCGCCGGCATCACCAACTGGCCGGGCGTCACCGGCGGCGACCCGCTGTACGACGAGGGCCGCAAGCTCTACACCGAGGAGATCAACGCGGCAGCGCGGGGTGCGTTCGACGCCGGCGCGACCGAGGTCGTGGTCATGGACTGCCACGGCGCCGGCGGCGGCTGGTCGTTCAACTCGCTGGTCGCCGAGCAGCTCGACCGGCGCGTCGAGTTCGTCGTCCAGCACGAATGGACGGAGTACACCGGCGCCCTCGAGGAGGGCTGCGACGCCGCGCTGTTCGTCGGCATGCATGCGATGGCCGGCACGCCCGACGGCCTGATGAACCACACGGTCTCCGGCACCGACTGGCGCCGCGTCACGTTCAACGGCGTCGAGGTCGGCGAGACCGGCATCAACGCCGCGCTGTGCGGCACCTGGGGCTGCCCCGTGGTGCTGGTCACCGGTGACCAGGCGGCCTGCCGTGAGGGCACAGCACTGCTCGGCGACGGGCTCGAGACGGTGCAGGTGAAGACAGCGCTCGGCCGCTTCAGCGCCCGGCACAAGACGCCCGCCGTCGCCCGCGAGCTGATCGAGGCGGGCGCCCGGCGCGCCGTCGCCAACCCCGGCGCCGTCCAGCCGTACGACCCCGGACACCCGTGCGAGATCCGGGTCGAGCTGGCCACCTCCGACCACGCCGAGCAGTACCGCCACCGGCCCGAGGTGGAGATCGTCGAGGGCCGCACCATCGTCTGCCGCGCTGAGGACTGGTGGACGGCCTGGCGGCAGTTCTACTTCTCCCACGTCTGGGCGGATTGACCCCGCCCTACCGGATGGAGACGGCGAGGCTGGTCGTGCGGTGCTGGCAGCCGACCGACGCCGCGGCGCTCAAGGAGGCGCTCGACCCCAGCGTCGAGCACCTCCGTCCGTGGCTGCCCTGGGCGCACGAGGAGCCGAAGCCGCTGGCCGAGAAGGCCGAGCTGCTGCGCACCTTCCGCGGGATGTTCGACCTCGACCAGGACTACATCTACGGCATCCTCGAGCGCGACGAGTCTCGCGTGCTGGGAGGCACCGGCCTGCACACGCGGCTGACCGACGACGCCCGGGAGATCGGCTACTGGATCCGCCACGACGCCGAGGGCCGCGGCTACATCACGGAGACGGTCTCGGCGCTGACCCGGGTCGGCTTCGAGCTGGGCGGTCTGAGCCGGATCGAGATCCGCTGCAATCCCGACAACCACCGCAGCGCAGCCGTGCCGAGGCGACTCGGCTACCGGCATGTTGACACCGTGGACGACACCGACGGCGAGCCCACGATGATCTGGGCGCTGGACGTCGCCGGCTACGCCGGCTCGCCGGCGGCGGAGCTCGACCTGGCCGCGTTCGACGTGCTCGGCGAGCGGCTGCTCTAGAGGACGACGCCGAAGCGCTCGGCGAGCACGGCCCGCCACTCGTCCTCACCGGCCAGGTCGCGCTCGGTGCGGCGGTCGCCGTGCTCCTCGCTGAGCACCAGCTCGCGCAGCGTCAGCCGGCCGTCGGGCAGCGCCAGCGTGCACTTGCGCACCCGGACGAAGCCGGAGTCCGGCGACGTCTGCTGGTAGGTGCACATCTCGGCGAACTCGTCCAGCGACCGCGGGGTGAGTGTGAACACGATGCTCTGGTGGCCGCAGGGGATCGTCCCGCCCTCGACCTGCGCCAGCGGGATCGGCATCAGCGAGGAGCCGTCCCCGAAGCCGACGTCCGCGATGTACGGCTCGTCGAGGTCGACCAGCAGCAGCAGGTGGGCGAGGTCGACGCTGGGCGTGTGCCCCGTCACCCGCGAGCCGAGCACCGTCACCCGGAACCCGAGCTCCTCCAGCAGCCGGCCGAACAGGCCGTTCAGCTCGTAGCACCAACCGCCGCGCCGGCGCTCGACGATCTTCGCGTAGTTCTGGTCGGGGTCGAGCACCAGCGGCCGGCCCAGCGCGATGTCCAGGTTCTCGAACGGCACCGTCAGCATATGGGCCCGGTGCAGCCCGGTCAGCGTGTCGAGCGTCGGCTCGCGCGAGCCGGCGTAGCCAATCCGCTCGAGGTAGCGGTCGACCTCCACGCTAGGCGGACGCCGGCTCCGGCAGCGCCTCGGCGCGGCCGACCAGCGCGCCAAACCACACGGCGGCGTACAGCCCGACCATGTCCAGCCAGCCGTAGCCGCCGGCGATCCCGCTGGGCGGGTTGCCGAGCGTGGTCACGCCGACGAAGTCGTGGTGGGCCCACGCCCACGTCCCGATGCTGGTGCCCAGCAGCTCCAGGTACGCGGTGACGAAGAACGCCGCCGCGTAGACCGACGGCTGCCGGCCGCGCAGCAGGAAGCCGGCCAGGAACAGGAAGAGCAGGGCGCCGCCGGTGTCCTGGCGCGACGAGATCAGCACGCCCCAGAGCGCCCACGCCGCGGACAGCCCGAGCGCGGCGTACACCAGCCGGCGGTTCCACGCCGTGCCCAGCACCGCGTTGCCGATCGTCAGCGCCGCCAGGTACACCAGCCCGTGGCCGGGCGGCACGAACGACGGCACGTTCTCGAGCCGGTAGGTGTAGAGCCCGAGCAGCGGCGACGCCGTGTACTCGAGCATCGTGGCCGCCACGATGACCGCCGCCACCTGCACGCGCACGGAGCGGGTCTCGCCGCGCAGCAGGATGATCAGCAGGCCCCACGTCGCCACCCCCAACGCACGCTGCTCCCAGATGCCGTCGCGGGCGTCCAGGAGCAGCACCGCGGGGATCCACAGCGCACTGACGATCGAGATCAGCAGCGGACGCGACGGCGAGCGCACGAACCGAATACGTAGCGGAAGCCGCCGAGGTTCACAACCCCGGCCCGATCAGACGAGCGTGGCCGCCACCGTGATCTCCGCGTTCCCGCGGAACAGGTTCGACACCGGGCAGCCCTGCTCGCCCAGCCGCGCCAGCTCCGCGAACCGGGCCTGGTCGATGCCGGGCACGTCGCCTTCCACCGTCAGCTCCGAGCGGTCGATCGCGAACCCGCCGCCGTCCTGCGGCGTGAAGTGCACGGTCGCCCCGACCTCCAGCCGGGCGGGCGGGTGGCCCGCTCCGGCCAGAGTGCCGGACAGCGCCATGGCGTAGCAGCCGGCGTGGGCGGCGGCCAGCAGCTCCTCCGGGCTGGCCGTGCCGGCGGTCCGCTCCGTGCGTGCCTTCCAGGTCAGGCCGAGGTCGGCGAAGACGCCGCTCTCGGCGCTCACCGACCCGTTGCCGCCGACCAGGTCACCACTCCAGCTCGCACGTGCGCGGGACACCGCCATGTCATACCTCCGTCGTCGTCGGCGACGGGTCGAGGGCGAACCCCAGCACCTCGTCGATCGTCATCACCGGATGGAACGTCATCGCCTCGCGCACGTCCTCGGGCACGTCCTCCAGATCGGCGCGGTTGCGCTCGGGCAGGATGACGTCGGTCAGCCCCGCCGCGTGGGCGGCCAGCACCTTCTGCTTGAGGCCGCCGATCGGCAGCACCCGACCCTGCAACGTCACCTCGCCGGTCATGCCGACGGTGTGCTTGACGTTGCGGCCGGTGAGCAGCGACGCCAGCGCCGTGACCATGGTCACGCCGGCGCTCGGCCCATCCTTCGGGATCGCGCCCGCGGGCACGTGGATGTGGAAGCCACGGTTCTCGAACATGCCGGGGTCTATGCCCAGCTCGTTTGTGTGGCCCTGGACGTAGGAGAGCGCGATCTTCGCGGACTCCTTCATCACGTCGCCCAGCTGGCCGGTCAGCTCTAGGCCGCTGCCGCCGGCCACCGATGTGGCCTCGACGAACAGCACGTCGCCTCCGGTGCCGGTCACCGCCAGGCCGGTTGCCACTCCTGGCACCGCCGTGCGGATCGCAGCCTCCTGGTAGAAGCGCTGCTTGCCCAGGGCGTCACGGACGGCCTCGATGTCGACCGCGACCGGAGCCTCGGCCTTGCCGGACGCGATCCGGGTCGCCGTCTTGCGCAGCGCCGTGCCCAGCTCGCGCTCGAGCTGCCGCACGCCCGCCTCGCGGGTGTACTCGCTGACGATCGTCTTCAGCACGTCGTCCGAGATCGTCACCTCGTCCTCCAGCAGGCCGTTTCGCTCGACCTGGCGGGGCCACAGATAGCCACGGGCGATCGCGACCTTCTCGTCCACCGTGTAGCCGTCGAAGCGGATGACTTCCATCCGGTCGAGCAGCGGGCCGGGGATCGAGTCGGCGACGTTGGCCGTCGCGATGAACAGCACCTCGGAGAGGTCGAGCTCGACGTCCAGGTAGTGGTCGCGGAACGAGTGGTTCTGCGCCGGGTCGAGCACCTCGAGCAGCGCCGACGACGGGTCGCCGCGCCAGTCGGCGCCGACCTTGTCGACCTCGTCCAGCATGATCACCGGGTTCATCGTGCCGGCGTCGCGCAGGAGCGCGCCGTCCTCGGGGCGGCCCAGACAGACACCGACGGCCGGCTCCGCGTCTCCGTCGAGGAG